>JAIRWW010000175.1 GCA_031268685.1 Azoarcus sp. | reverse complement strand
CGATAATACGAACAACGCCCGGCTTTGTTTCCACCGTAATGTATTTATCGTAAAAAACCTCGCCGTCCAAATCAAGCATCAAAGGGCTGTCGGAAATTACAAAAACTTTTTTTGCGCGTTGATGTGAGAACAAATTCGGGTGCTCGGCGTGCTTGCCGCGCATGTAGTGCAGCATTGTCCGGAACGCACTCAACATGCCAGTCTCGCCACTACACAAAACATCCAGATAACCATCGGACGGCACGGCTTCTGGAACGATAGCCTTGCTGCCCGAGTGCATCGGAGTATTGGCGATATTGATAATGGCATGCGCCCCACTCCAATCCTCACCATCTACCCACATCCGGTAGCTCTGTTTGAAGACTGTTCGATTCATGAGCATCCCGAGATAATTGAAATAAACGTTCATCGCGCAAAAAAGGTCGGGCATATAGCGGCGCAAAAACCCATGGCGGCTTTTCAATATCCTGGAACTGACATTGGTTAGGGACTCCAATCCTATCAGGCAATAACTCAACGCATAATTACTGCCGCAATACAATGCGTCCATCGGCACGGAAGGAGCGCCAGTCTGCGCTTCCAGTGAGCGAAAAATATTTTTGTCATTCTGCCCAAAAACTCGGTAAAAACAGTTTTCCATACCGTATGGAATAGTGCCCAATTCCGTATTGGGCAAACCCACCACACCGTTCAGGCAGTCGAACAGTATGCCGTCCCCCCCCACGGCATATACCCTCAAGGGCACTCCGCGCGGCGCAGCGCCTGCAAATCGGCGGATAGCGCCGATGGCATCGCGGGGAAAACGTGAAACATGGATAGCATATTCTGAATTTATTCCAAGCCTTTCGCCCTGTGCCTCAAAAAATCGATGTATTCCAGCCATGACTTCATCCATATCCCGACGGCTATAAAAACACACTGGATTTACAACGAAAAAATGTCTCGTTCTGGGCAAGCTTGTTGACATATCTGTTTTCTCCATTTTCTTCATTTGCTTCAACTACCAAGAAGCGCGGCCTTCATTTTTGTAACGCAACTATATCTTCGGCGATGAAACAGCATTCAGTATTCATAGAAAACACGGTCTCATTTTCCTTAGAAGCTAGCGCATCATCAACACAATGCGTGCAATTGATCCGAACATTTTTCAAATAATTCAACCAACATCGGGTCAAAATGCGTTCCTTTGCCTTGCCGGATAATTTCGACAGAGGACTCGTGATCAAATGCCTTTTTATAGGGACGTACCGACGTCAATGCTTCATAAACGTCGACAATCGCCATCAATCGCCCCAAGAGTGGAATTTCTGTGCCGGCAACTCCATTTGGATAACCGGAACCGTCCCACTTCTCATGGTGATATTTGGCAAAAATTTTGGCATGGCGCAGAAAAAGGCTGTCATCCTCATCTTCTTCAAGCCTTTCTATAAAGCTAACGCCGAAATTGACATGATTTTTCATTTCCTGAAATTCTTCGTCAGTCAACTTGCCGGGCTTTTTAAGGATATTATCCTGAATGGCAATTTTGCCAACATCATGCAATTGCGAAGACTGAAGCAGCAATTCCTGATCCCAGTCGATCGTTTGATCCTGGTAAAAATCCACTTCCATCACGGCGGACAAAAGTACTCGCAAACATTGCTGAGTACGCTCAATATGGTTGCCTGTGACGGTGTCGCGTCCTTCCACCATTTCCGCCATTGCCCGCATTACCTTATTCTGCAACTTAAAAACAGTGCGCGTTTTGGCCGCCACCATTTCCTGAAGGTTATCATTGTAGTCTTGCAGCGTCTTTTTCTGGGATTCCAGCAATAAATGCAATTCCACCCGCTTTTTCAGAAGCGATGCGGAAAAAGGCTTGGCGATATAATCGACCGCTCCCAGGCTCAATCCCATGAGTTCGCTATTATCATCATTCATAGCGGTAAGAAAAACAACTGGTATGTCCTGGGTCTTCGGACCACTTTTTAATATCTTGATGGCATCGTAACCATTCATCTCCGGCATGTCGACATCCAACAGTATCAGGCATGGATTATACCTATTAAGCATTTCGAACATTTTTTGCGCGGATGGCACGGTCAAGACTCTATAGACGCTGGACAAGGCTTCCTTGCCGACCATTAGATTAGCCAGACTGTCATCCACTAACATAATTAATTTGCGGTTATCCACAACGCGGTTATCACCCACCTTTATCTCCATAATGGCAAGGACTTGAATTCAGGATAGAGTATTACCATAAGCAAACTTATTGTGGATGTCCTCATATCGAGCTGTATAAAGTCACACAACAAATCACATTAACAGTGTGGCAAAAATCCTATGATTGTATTAGCACATTTCAAATGAAAATTCTCAGGACGCGGGAAGCCCCAATATTGCCCAGGCGTCATAACGCAAAGGACGAACAGCTTCCGCAGGCTAAAAAGACTGAGCTTTCATACTGGCTTGCTCAAGCTGCGGCTGCTGTGATTACCACGGCCAAGGTGTGGTGGCCTCGATGATATTTGGTGCGTACAATCCGAGCGAATGCTTGGCAAGGACAACAACTGCGCGGACTTGAAGCGAATCGAGCTGCAAATTCCAGCTGATCGTGCATAAGGTTGACGGGAACCCGCAAACTGAAGTAGTAGGTGCCGTTGCGGCTCAACCACTATGGCATTTTATCAGCTTCCGGTTTCATGCTTTGTGTGACAAACCGGAAGTATAACCAGCTGATCCATTGAGCCTTTTAGCTAAATCAGCAAGTTACATGACAAATGGTGGTGATGGGCAGGATCGAACTGCCGACCTGCGGGTTATGAATCCGCCGCTCTAACCATCTGAGCTACATCACCGAGGAAAGGCAGCAATTCTAGGCATCGGCACCTGATGCGTCAAGAAAAGCAGTAGTACATGTAGTAATCTATGCAAATTCGTCCACAAGCGTTTTTGTGCACGAGCAGTGTGTTTGGGGTGGCATGAAAAAACTGTATATCCGCACCTTCGGGTGCCAAATGAACGAGTACGACTCCGACAAGATGGCATGCGTACTCGGCGCACAAGAGCCTTTGGCGCTTACCGACAAACCTGAAGAAGCAGACATTATTCTGTTCAACACCTGTTCGGTGCGCGAGAAAGCGCAGGAACGTGTGTTCCACGACCTGGGCCGGGTACGCCAGATCAAGGCGGAACGGCCTGGACTCATCATCGGCGTTGGCGGGTGCGTGGCAAGCCAGGAAGGCGAGACCATCGTGCGGCGCGCGCCGTATGTCGACGTGGTGTTCGGGCCGCAGACGCTGCATCGGCTGCCGCAACTCATCGCACAGCGCAGGGAGAGCGGACGGCCTCAGGTGGACATCTCCTTCCCCGAAGTCGAAAAGTTCGACGCCTTGCCGCCGCCGCGGGTCGAAGGCGCATCGGCCTTCGTCTCGATCATGGAAGGCTGCTCCAAATACTGCACATTCTGTGTCGTGCCCTATACGCGCGGCGAGGAAGTCTCGCGCCCACTCGACGATGTGCTTGCAGAGGTAGCGGCACTGGCAGCGCAGGGTGTGCGGGAAGTGACTCTGCTCGGGCAAAACGTCAACGCTTGGCGCGGCGAGTTGGAAAAAGGCGGCGGCGAGACGGGCGACTTCGCCTTGCTGCTCGAATGCGTGCATGACATTACCGACATTGGCCGTGTCCGCTTCACGAGTTCGCATCCGCGCGAGATAACGCCCAGACTGATCGAAGCCTACGCCCGCTTACCCAAACTGGCGCCACAATTGCATTTGCCGGTGCAGTCGGGATCGGATCGGATACTGGCTGCGATGAAGCGCGGTTATACAGTGCTGGAATTCAAGTCCATCGTGCGGCGGCTGCGCGCGGCGCGGCCCGATTTGTCGCTGAGTTCCGATTTCATCGTCGGCTTTCCAGGCGAGACCGCCGGAGATTTCGAAAAGACGATGAAACTGATAGACGAAATCGGTTTCGATGGTGCATTCAGTTTCGTCTACAGCGCACGGCCCGGCACGCCAGCGGCAGATATGGACGATCCCGTGGCACGGGAAACCAAACTAAGCTGGCTGGCACACCTGCAAGAGCACATCGATGGGCAGGCGCAAGCTATTAGCCAGGCGATGGTCGGCGGTGTCGAGCGTATCTTGGTAGAAGGCGTCGCGAAAAAAGGCGATGCCGATCTGTATGGGCGCACCGGCAATAACCGGATAGTGAATTTCCCAGTCCCTGCACATGCGCGCGACCGCCTGATGGGCCAGTTCGCCGATGTAAGGATCACCGCCGCTATGCCGCACAGCCTGCGCGGCGAAATCGTGGTGCAGTAATCATGGCTCAGGCATTGCTGGAATTTTCGTTCGAGCCAGTAAACAACACACGGCTGGCTCGTTTGTGCGGGGTGCTGGACGAAAATTTACGCCAGATCGAAAACGCTTTCGACATTACCATCGTCCGCCATGGCTCGCACTTCAGCTTGAATGGCGGCAATGCGCGCCGGGGCGAGGTGGCATTGCGTTATTTTTACGCCAAGGCCGACCGCGACCTGCCGCGCGAGGACATCCAGCTTGGGCTGGTCGAAATCGCCAACCGGGACGAAGTGCCCACCGAAGCGCCGGTGCTGGTCACACGGCGCAGCGAACTACATGGGCGCACACAGCATCAGATCGACTATCTGAGGAAGATCCAGGAGCACGACATCACTTTCGGCATCGGCCCGGCAGGCACGGGCAAGACATATCTCGCGGTGGCAAGCGCCGTCGATGCCTTCGAGCGTGATCTGGTCGAGCGCATCATCCTTACCCGTCCAGCGGTGGAAGCTGGCGAACGCCTGGGGTTTTTACCCGGCGATCTGGCGCAGAAGGTCGATCCCTATTTGCGGCCTCTTTACGACGCGCTCTATGACCTTATGGGGTTCGACCGTGTTGGCAAGCTTTTCGAGCGCGGCACAATCGAAGTCGCGCCACTCGCTTTCATGCGCGGACGCACGCTCAACAACGCTTTCATCATTCTCGATGAAGCGCAGAACACTACGCCCGAGCAAATGAAGATGTTCCTGACCCGCATCGGGTTTGGCGCGAAGGTAGTGGTTACGGGCGACCTGACCCAGGTCGATTTGCCGCATGGCAACCGCAGCGGGCTGGCGGAGGCGCGCACAGTGCTGGGACGGGTGCGAGGACTGGCGTTTACCGAATTCGGCAAAGAAGATGTAGTTCGGCATCCTTTGGTGGCGCGCATCGTCGAGGCTTATGATAAAAAACGCAATACATCCAAAACGCCGATTCATGGACACAAAAACAAGGGGAAAAACAGCGGTCATGACGAAACAGACGAATAAACCCAGGATCACCGTGGCGGGTGGCGACGGGAAAAACAACCGAATACGCGCCGAGCGGCTCGAAATCGACTTTGGCGACGGACGCCGCCTGCTATTGTCCTTTCCGGAAAACGGCTGGAGCGACCTTGAAATCGAGGCCGACGTGCCGGGTGACAAAGCAGCCGTGCCGATCATCAACATGCAGCCGGGCGCCTGTAACGTCATCAATCTGCGGATCGACATACATCACGACCTGCTCCCGGTCGAGACAGCCGATTCGCCGAGAACACCGCCAATGCTCAATCTTGCCGTGCAAAAGGCGCTCGAAGGCGCGGATCGGCTCAATGCACCCAAAAAACACCAGATCCGGCGCTGGGCACAGGCTGCGCTGCTGCGCAACGTGGAAGCCGCCGTGCGCCTTGTCGGCGAGGCGGAAGGATGTGAACTGAACAAGAATTATCGCGGCAAGGACTATGCCACTAACGTATTGACATTTCCTTATAGCAGTGAAGCGAGCGACGATGCACCGCTACGCGGCGATCTCGTGCTCTGCGTACCGGTAGTGACGCGCGAGGCCAACGAGCAGGGCAAGCCGCTGGATGCTCATTTCGCCCACCTCGTCGTGCATGGCATGCTGCACCTGCAAGGTTTCGACCACCAAGGCAAGAATGATGCCGAAAGCATGGAGACGCGCGAGCGCGATATCTTGCGTTCGCTCGGCTACGCCGATCCTTATGCTTGAGCGGCGCCCGTACTGCAATGGACGATTCCAGTTTTTCCACTGACAAGCCTCCTTCCTTGCTGGAGCGCCTGTCGGCGTTGCTCACTCCAGAGCCAGAAGACCGTGGCGAGCTTGTCGCCCTTCTGCGCGCCGCCCATGGGCGCGAATTGCTCGATGCCGATGTCCTGGCAATCATCGAAGGCGCGCTGCAA
>JAIRWW010000161.1 GCA_031268685.1 Azoarcus sp. | reverse complement strand
TAGGCAGTCACGGCTTCTTGCAGTTGCGTTTCGTCGCCACGGCGTTCGCCAAGGATGTTGAGCGCGGCTCCGAGGTTGTTTTGCGTCATGGCCCAGGCAAGCGGCGTGTGTTCGTGGGTGTATTCCTTCAAAGCCTCCCGGTAGGCAGTCACGGCTTCTTGCAGTTGCGTTTCATCGTTCAAACGCCTGCCAAGAGTGCCGAGGGCGATTCCAAGGTTGTTTTGCGCCATGGCCCAATCGAGCGGCGCACGTTCGCGGGAGTATACCTACAGAAACTCCCGGAAGGCGGCTACAGCTTCATGCAACTGCGTTTCGTCGCCCCAGCGTTCGCCAAGTGTGTTGTATACGCTTCTGAGGTTGTTTTGTATCGCGGCCCAATCGGGCGGCATGCGTTCGCGGGTGTATTCCTTTAAGGATTCCCGGTAGGCGGCTACAGCTTCGCGCAACTGCGTTTCATCGCCCCAACGTTCGCCAAGAACTCTGAGCGCGTGCCCAAGGTTGTGTTGTGTTATGGCCCAATCGAGCGGCTCACGTTCGCGGGTGTATTCCTTCAAAGCCTCCCGGTAGGCGGCTACAGCCTCATGCAACTGCGCTTCATCGCCCCGGCGCTCGCCAAGGATTCTGAGCGCGTTTCCTAGGTTGTGTTGTGCCATGGCCCAATTGAGCGGCTCACGTTCGCGGGGGTATTCCTTCAAGGCCTTTCGGTAGACGCTTACTGTGTCATCCGTCGTCTGCTCGTCCGCAATGGCGGTCGCGGCCACGCCGATGATGGCCACGATCATGCTGAGTATTGCCGTCCAGCCGGGGCATTGGTGAAATTTGCGAAGGCGTAGGAAGGAAAAACGACTGCGGCAGTTCATGATGACCAGCCCCCCCCGGAGTATGGCGATATGCGAAAAACGACGCCTAATTAGCACCGACTTGGCATCGAATCGACATCATACTAAAAAACACGCGCTCAATACCGGTAATGCTCCGCCTTGTACGGCCCTTCGGCCGGCACGCCGATGTAGGCAGCCTGCTCCGGCGTGAGCGTCGTCAAGTGCGCGCCGATCTTCTTCAAATGCATGCGCGCGACCATTTCGTCCAGTTTTTTGGGCAGCGTGTAGACGCCGGTCGGATATTCGGCGCCTCGGGTGAAAAGCTCGATCTGCGCCAGCGTTTGGTTGGTAAATGAATTGCTCATCACGAAGCTGGGGTGGCCCGTGGCGCAGCCGAGATTTACGAGCCGCCCCTCAGCCAGCAGGATAAGGCGCTTGCCGTCCGGGAAGATGATGTGATCAACCTGCGGTTTGATGTTTTCCCATTGGTATTGTTTGAGGCTCGCTACGTCGATTTCGGAATCGAAGTGCCCGATGTTGCAGACGATGCTGTTGTGCTTCATCGCCCGCATGTGCTCGTGGGTGATGACTTTTACGTTGCCCGTAGTGGTGACGAAGATGTCGCCCAATGCGGCGGCGGTGTTCATATCGACTACGCGATAGCCTTCCATCGCGGCTTGCAGGGCGCAGATGGGGTCGATTTCGGTTATCCAGACTGTTGCGCCGAGGCCCTTCAGGGATTGGGCGCAGCCTTTGCCGACATCGCCATAGCCGAGGATGACGGCGATTTTGCCCGCAATCATGACGTCGGTGGCGCGCTTGATGCCGTCGACCAGCGATTCGCGGCAGCCGTAAAGGTTGTCGAATTTGGATTTTGTTACTGAGTCGTTTACGTTGATGGCGGGGAATTTGAGTTCGCCCCGCGCATGCATTTGGTAGAGGCGATGCACGCCGGTGGTGGTTTCTTCGGTGACGCCTTTGATGCGGGCGGCGCGGGTTGAATACCAGGCCGGATCGGTTTTCAGCTGATTCCGGATGGCGGCGAAAAGTACGGTTTCTTCTTCGCAGGAAGGTTTTGCCAGCACGGAGATGTCTTGTTCTGCTCTTGCGCCCAGATGCAGCAGCAGGGTGGCGTCGCCGCCGTCGTCCAGGATCATGTTGGCGGATTCGCCGCCGGGCTGGCCGAAAATGCGGTGGGTGTAGTCCCAATAGGCTTCCAGGCTTTCGCCCTTGACTGCGAATACTGGAACGCCGCTGGCGGCAATGGCGGCGGCGGCGTGGTCTTGGGTGGAAAAGATATTGCAGGAAGCCCAGCGTACTTGCGCGCCCAGCGCGACGAGTGTTTCGATCAGCACCGCCGTTTGTATGGTCATGTGCAGCGAACCGGCTATGCGCGCGCCCTTCAGGGGCTGGCTTTTGGCATATTCTTCGCGGATCGCCATCAAGCCCGGCATTTCGGTTTCGGCAATGGCTATTTCTTTGCGGCCCCAGCCTGCGAGGGCGAGATCGGCAACGACGTGGTCATGAGTTGTGGCCATGGCGGGATTCCTTTGGAGCTATGGCCGGAAACGGCGATGGGGTGCGCATGGCGCATCCGCCGCCCCGTATCCGGCAAGGGTTGTCGGGGCGAGCGCCGTTGAAACCGAACCGTCGATTTCCGGCGGCGGCCTCCGAGCCTGGGATTCGTGAAAATCTCGCAACGCTCCTCGGAGAAGGAGCCGGATTATAAAAGCAGGCTCGCATTCGATCAACCGCTCGGCTTACCGTATGGCGCACGCTTCCGAGCCACGCCTGCGGCATTGTCGCGGCAGACAGGACGCCGCCAAGTGCGGGGATGAGAGTGCAAGGTAGAAGCGGGTGTAGAAGCGGGTGGCCGAACACGGTGGTGCTGCTAAAGGCGCTGGAAGCGCAAGGCTCGCTGGAGAGTATGAATGGCCGCATCGCCGTGGGCTGGCTGGTGGTGGAAGACCTCGCCACTGTGCTGGCGCTGGTCTTGC
>JAIRWW010000209.1 GCA_031268685.1 Azoarcus sp. | reverse complement strand
GTTACCGCCAACACTGGCGCGGCCATGATGCTGGCGCATGTACGCTTGCCCGACATCGACCCGCAATTACCCGCTTCTCTTTCCCGTGCGCTGGTGCAGGGCATCCTGCGCAAAAAGGGTGGCGATGGCTGGAATTACCAGGGCATTCTGATTACCGACGACCTGAACATGGGCGCTGTGTATAACGAAGGCATAGGCCGGGCAGCAGCGGCGGCGTTGGATGCCGGTGTCGATCTCGTGCTGGTTTCCTACGATCACGATCAGTATTACCCCGCGCTTTATGCCGCCGCCGATGCATGGCGCAAAGGCGGCATCGACATCGGGCGTGAAGCGGAAAGCGCGAAAAGGCTGGAGTTGAGGCTACAGCCCTGATGGCTGTGGACGGATACTGGACAGGAAACCGCGCCAGGGCGGCAGCCGGCATGGCCGCCCGTCCCCGGTGCGCGGGCTGACGGGCAATACGGTGCGGAATGCCTCCCGCAGATGGAAAAAGACGCCGATGCCCGCCTGGAGGATGACACGCCGAAAAAGTGGCACAGTGCTTGAAACCGTGGAAAATGGCTAAACAACATCCATTTGTGACTTGATGCCATGACCGGTTTTTACCCAATCCTGAAGGTCACGCCCGAGCAACGCATCGGTGACGAGTCCTTGGGGACAAAAGAAAAATTCTGGTTCAGGCGGGAAGACGGTAGCCTGTGGTTATTCAAGGACGTGCGCGCGATTTCGCAAGACCTTGGGTTCTCGGGCGAAGATTGGGCGGAAAAAACGGCAGCCGAGATGGCTCGTTTTCTTGATATTCCGGCTGCCGAAGTTGAGCTTGCCGAACACGAGGGGCGGCGCGGTTGCGCCTCAAAAAGTTTTATCGGCAGCCCGGTCGGCCAAGACGGCGCGGGCTGGGTCGGCTCTCAATGCGTCATAGGCCGGGCCGACCTTCTCATGCGGCCAGTTTTCCAGGTTCTTCGGGTCGGTCATCAGCGGGCCTCATCGAGCAGTGCCGCCAGGCAGGCCAGGTTATCGACCGAGTGCGCCCGGAAGCGGCCAGCCAGCAGCTCGCCGACCATGGCGAACCGGCCCGCCACGCGGCCGGCGCGACTGGGAGTGTCCGAATTTCTGTGTGTGAGGCGTGAATAGACTTTCCGCAGCGATGTAAGGCAAAGGCAGTGGCCATTGGGGTACGATGCGTGGGAAAGTCTGTGGTCATTCTATCCCCGAAGCGTTTCAAAGCGTTCAGCATAAAGGATAGCGAGCTGGTTCATGGTCTCTTTCCAGTGATTGGCCGGCCGTTGCCAATCAGCAGTGATGCGGCGCTTGGCCAGCCAGATCAGCTTGCTTGCAGCATCGTCGCTCGGGAAATGCGCACGTCTTGAGTATCTTGCGCAGCCGGGCATTGAAGCTCTCGATGGCATTGGTCGTATTTCAGGCATTCCCTTCAGGCCGTCGGTGACGGCGATCGACCTCGTCCATCATGGCATCTGTCACCGAACTGATGAATTCGGGCGATACGTCGGTGCCGTATTGCTCAACCAGGAAGCCTTGTATCTCGCGCACTGCCATGCCTCTGGCGTGCATGCCGGTGATTTTGTCATCGAAGCCGGTGAAGCGGTGCGCGTGCTTGGGGATGAGGCTTATCGAAGGACATTGCCCATAGAATCGCGGCCTTCATCAAGTTCAGGGCGAAAGGAGTCGTGCAGAACGTCCCTGCCTTTCTCCTTTCTCGACAGCCCCTTTCCTTTCCATCATCGTGCGCGGAGCGCAGCGGCCCGGTCAGCGTCCAGACCGCATGGCATCAAAAAATTCGGCGTTGCTCTTGGTGGCGCGCACTTTGTCGAGCAGGAATTCCATCGCGTCGATTTCGTCCATGCCGTAGAGGAGCTTGCGCAGTATCCACACCTTTTGCAGGATGTCCTGCTTCATCAGCAGTTCTTCGCGGCGGGTGCCGGAGCGGTTGACGTTGATCGCCGGATAGACCCGCTTTTCTGCCATGCGCCGGTCGAGGTGCAGCTCCATGTTGCCGGTGCCCTTGAACTCTTCGTAGATCACGTCGTCCATGCGGCTGCCGGTGTCGATCAGCGTGGTGGCGAGGATGGTGAGCGAGCCGCCTTCTTCAAGATTGCGCGCCGCGCCGAAGAAGCGCTTGGGCTTTTGCAGGGCGTTGGCATCCACGCCGCCGGTAAGCACCTTGCCGGAAGCTGGCACCACGGTGTTGTAGGCGCGCGCCAGACGGGTGAGCGAATCGAGCAGGATCACGACATCTTTTTTGTGCTCGGTCAGCCGCTTGGCTTTTTCGATGACCATCTCGGCCACCTGGGTGTGGCGCGTCGGCGGTTCGTCGAATGTGGAGGCCACGACTTCGCCCTTTACCGAACGTTGCATCTCGGTGACTTCTTCAGGGCGTTCGTCGATCAGCAGGACGATGAGTTCGACATCGGGATGGTTGGCGGTGATCGCGTGGGCGATGTGTTGCAACATCACCGTCTTGCCGCTCTTGGGCGGGGCGACGATCAGTCCGCGCTGGCCTTTGCCTATGGGCGCGATCATGTCGATGATGCGGCTGGTGACGTTTTCTTCGCCGCGTATCTCGCGTTCGAGCCGCAGGCACTCGTCGGGATGCAGCGGGGTGAGGTTCTCGAACAGTATTTTGTTCTTGCATTCTTCCGGCGGACGACCGTTGATCTTGTCGAACTTGGTGAGCGCGAGATAGCGCTCGCCGTCCTTCGGAGTGCGAATCTCGCCCTCGATGTTGTCGCCGGTGCGCAGATTGAAGCGCCGTATCTGCGAAGGCGAGACGTAGATGTCGTCGGTGCCCGCCAGATAGGATGTGTCCGGCGAGCGCAGGAAGCCAAAGCCGTCAGGCAGGACTTCCAGCGCGCCGTAACCGCATATCGGCTCGCCCTTGCGGGCGCGATTCTTCAGCAGGGCAAAGACGAGTTCCTGTCGGCGTAGCCGGTTGGCGCCTTCGATGTTGTTGGCGACCGCCATCTCCAGCAATTCGCTGACGTGCAGCGCCTTGAGTTCGGAAAGATGTAACGCCGGAACGGTCGAGGTGGAAGAACCAGTGTCATCAGACGACTCGTCGAAAAGATCGTCGTCGGCTGGAAGACCTGGATAGGATGGGTTTCCGTCGCGATGCCGGGGGCCCCGGCGACGAGCGCGCTGGACACCGCGAGAACGGGCCGGATTGGATTCCGGCTTAGAGGAGGTGGCTGTCAATGAAGGAAGTCAGTTGAGATTTAGAAATGGCCCCGACCTTGGTGGCAACGAGATTGCCATCCTTGAAGATCATCAGCGTCGGAATGCTGCGGATGCCGAACCGGGCGGGTGTTTGCGGGTTCTCGACGATGTCGAGTTTGGCAACCTTGAGGCGTCCGCTGTAATCGCTCACGATATCTTCGAGGATGGGGGCGAACGCTTTGCACGGGCCGCACCAGTCGGCCCAGTAATCGATCAGTACGGGAAGCGGGGACTGCAAAACTCCGGTATCGAAGGTGTCATCGGTTATATGGTGAATATGCTCGCTCATGATATCTCACAGGGAGAAAGGTTGGGAACCGCGCAAATGGGGAAGTCCGGGCATCCGGGAAAGCGGCGGAGCATGCCGCGCCGGTACGCAGAACCGGGCGCGGCGTGCGCGCCCGAAAAGATTACGGGAAGGTATGCGATGCCGTCCGCGCCGTCAAGCCGGGATTGCC
>JAIRWW010000072.1 GCA_031268685.1 Azoarcus sp. | reverse complement strand
CGAAACAGACATCGCCGAAATCTATCGCATGCTCGATGTCATGTACAAACGCTTCAGCGTAGAACACGGCCTCAAGCTCACCGCGCCCGAACGGTTTTCGACCCGGTCTTGCGAAGCCGACCTGAGCCGTCTGGAAGACACCTGCAAGCGCCAGCTCAACACCACGCTGATGCTGATGACGACCGAAAAACACGTGCTCATGAAAAAATTCTTCGAAACCGTGGCCGTGCAAGTGCGTCGCATTTTCGAAACCACCAACCGGGATGTTGAACAATGGCTGCGGGTGATCATGGCCCCGCTCGAAATCCAGGTGAGGGAATATCAATTGCAGTTGAAGCGTCGGCTGGAAAGCGCCAGACGCATCCATCAAGCTACCGATACTTTGGAAAACCGGGTCGAAGAACTCAAACAATCCGAAGCCTCGATTGCCGCGTTGGCCGGAGAACTGACGGATTTGCGGGACGGCATCCAACGCGCGCTGGAAAACATGGATAGCGACGGGAAAAACGACAGGCGCCTGGCTATCGTGGCCTGAAAACCTGCTGTTTTCGAGTCTTACGTTTCAAGTCTTACGCTTCGCGTTTTACGGCGGCATCCGCATCTGTTTGCGCCGCCTCATCCATGCCCAATTCCTGAATCTTGCGCGTGATGGTGTTGCGGCCTATGCCAAGCAGCAGCGAGGCTTCAATGCGGCGGCCGCCGGTGAGCGCCAGTGCCTGCCGGATCAGCGTGCGCTCGAATTCGTGCGTCAGGCGGTCGAATACCTTGCCGGGCATGACGGCAAAGAGACGTTCAGCTTCGAGACCGAGAGGGCGCACCCAATCGTCCGAAGCCTCGTGCACGGGGCGCTCGCGCAACTCGGCAGGCAGATCGGCAGTGTCGACAGTCTGGCCGGGAGCCATGACGGTGAGCCAGTGGCACAGGTTTTCCAGTTGGCGGATGTTGCCTGGAAAAGGCTGGGTTTGCAGCTGCTTGAGCGCGGCTTCCGATATGCGCTTGCTTTCCACGCCCAGTTCGTGCGCACTGCGTTGCAGGAAATGGCGCACCAAAATGGGGATGTCTTCGCGCCGCTCGCGCAGCGGAGGCAGGCGCAGGCGGATGACGTTGAGGCGGTGGAAAAGGTCTTCGCGGAAAAGCCTTTGCCGGACGCGGTCTTCAAGGTTCTGGTGTGTGGCGGCGATGACCCGCGCATTACTGCGGATCGACTGGTGACCGCCGACGCGGTAGAAGTGACCGTCGGAAAGCACCCTCAGCAACCGTGTTTGCAGCTCCGGCGGCATGTCGCCGATCTCGTCGAGAAACAACGTACCGCCCGAGGCTTGCTCGAAGCGCCCCCTGTGCTGCGTAGCGGCGCCAGTGAAAGCGCCGCGTTCGTGGCCGAAAAGTTCGGATTCGAGCAAGTCGCGCGGGATCGCTGCGGTATTGATGGCGATGAAAGGAGCATCCCGGCGCGGGCTGTGGCGGTGCAGGGCGCGGGCGACGAGTTCTTTGCCAGTGCCGGATTCACCGCTGATGGTGACGGTGGCGTGCGATTGCGACAGCCGCCCGATGGCGCGGAAAACTTCTTGCATCGATGGAGCCTGGCCGAGAATTTCGGGGACGGCGGCCTTGTCTTCGTCCGCGCTTTCGCGCTGCGGGCTTTGTTCGAGCGCCCGGCGCACGAGGGTAGTGGCCTGATCGACGTCGAAAGGTTTGGGAAGGTACTCGAAAGCGCCGCCCTGAAAAGCCGAAACAGCGCTTTCGAGGTCGGAATAGGCCGTCATGATAATGACCGGCAACTGCGGGTGGCGCTCTCTTACACGGTGCAAGAGCGTCAATCCCGAGTCGCCGGGCATGCGGATGTCGGAGAGCATGACACCGGGCGGCTGCGCGGCGGCATCGAGAGCATCCAGCGCCTCGCTCGCCGAAGCGAAGCTGCGATAGCCGATGCCTTCGCGGCCCATGGCTTTTTCCAGGACCCAGCGGATGGAACGGTCGTCGTCGATGATCCAGACTGTATTCATCTAAACTAATTCCGGTTGGAAACCTCCCCCTTCAGGGGGAGAATCGGGCACGGGAGGGGCGTAAGCCCGCACCAGCTTGTCGCCCGGTTACGGGCGTGGATTGAAACGAACATATCGTGATTGTACGCACTATTTTGGTGCATCTTCGGCCTGTGCCTCAAGCCCGCTCGGTGATTGGAAGCAGGACGGTAAAGCAGGTGCGTCCTGGGCAGCTATCGACTTCGATCATGCCTTGATGGCGCTCGATAAAGTTCTGGGCCAGAGACAGACCCAGGCCGCTGCCGCCGTCGCGGCCCGAGACGAGCGGATAAAAAATCTTGTCGCGGATTTCTTCCGGGATGCCGGGGCCGTTGTCGACGACATGCAATTCCAGTGCCATCTTGAAACGGCGCTTGGCGATAGTGACCTGACGTGCGACGCGGCTGCGCAGCGAGATTTCGCCCTCGCCTTCGAGAGCCTGAGCGGCGTTGCGGACGATGTTGAGGAGCGCCTGTATGAGTTGCTCGCGGTCGGCGGTCAGCTCGGGCAGGCTGGTATCGTAGTCGCGGCTGATCAGGATGCCGGGGAATTCAGCCAGGATGAGCCGTCCGACGTGTTCGAGAACGTCGTGGATGTTGAGCAGGGCAGGGCGCACGATATTGTGCGAACTGAGCAGGCGGCTCATGAGGTCTTGCAGGCGGTCGGCCTCGGCGATAATGACCTTTGTGTATTCGTGCAATTGCGGGTCGGAAAGCTCGCCTTGCAGCAGTTGCGCCGAGCCGCGAATACCGCCGAGGGGGTTCTTGATCTCGTGGGCGAGGTTGCGGATCAATTCGCGGCTGGCCTGCTGCTGGTGCAATAGCAGTTCTTCGCGTGCGACCCGGATCTGCGCATCGATGGGACGGAATTCGAGCAGCAGGCGGACATTGCCCGCATCGACCGGGCTGACGGTGCAATCGACGCTGATTTTGCCGCCGCCAGGGATTTGCACTTTGAAATCCTGCCCGGTGTAGCTCCAGTTGGTGGTCAGCGCATTGCGCAGCGCTTTGCTAAGGGTGGCGGGGTCGCCGAGCAGAGCCTGGAGCGGCTGCCCCGCCAGCTTGCGCTGGCTTACGGCGAAAAGGTTTTCGGCGCTGGGGTTCAAATAGCGAATGATCAGTCCGCCATCGACGAGGACGACAGCCGAAGAAAGCAAATCGAGACCGGCGAAAGGTTCCGGCACTGAAGGGGGGAGATAGTCTGTCATAGCGGAAAGCATGAATCTTCATGCTTTCCGAAGCAAGCGCCATGCCCGCGCTTTTTCAGCGCAGGCCGGAGATTTCCTTGTTCAGCGCCTCGATATTGTTCAGCGCCTTGATATTGCATTCGCGGCGCGCGACATCTTTCTTGCCCGCTATGTGCCTGAATATGGCGATTTATCATTTGTTATCATTACACCTCTTTGCTTCACCATGACCAGGAAGGAGCCGTCCCGTGCTGATCGATCCATTCTTCGATATGTCCCCGTCCGTCCAGACGGCCCTCTCCGGGCTGACCGAGGCAGCGAAAACCTGTTTCAAAGACGACCTGTCGAGCATCGTGCTCTTCGGCAGTGGCGCCGAGGGGCGTTTGCGGGCGACCTCGGACATCAATCTGCTGATCCTGCTCAAACAATTCCGGCAGGAAGAGGCCGACGGCCTGCGCGATCCCCTGCGCCTTGCGAGAGCCGCCGCCAGAGCCGTCGCGATGTTCATCCTCGAAGAAGAACTGCCGAGCGCGGTCGAGCTTTTCGCGGTCAAATTCAGCGACATCGCCCGCCGTCACCGCGTGCTCTTCGGCGAACTGCCAGCGGCGCTGCGAGCCATTCCGCCAGCAGACAAAAAACGGCAACTACGCGAGATGTTGATGAACCTCGTCCTGCGGTTGCGGCTCAGCTACACCAGCCTGCGGGAAGACATGCTGGCGGAGATCGTCGCCGGTACAGCCGGACCGCTGCGCTCGGCGGCGTCCACTTTGCTCGACCTGGAAGGACAGCCGGTCGGCTCTCCGAGAGAGTCGCTCGAAACCGTTGTCCGCTCGCTCGATGGCGGGCAATGGAGCGAGGTGCTGACACACATCACGGCAGCCCGGGAATCGGC
>JAIRWW010000321.1 GCA_031268685.1 Azoarcus sp. | reverse complement strand
ATCAGCAAAGCCACCATCAGCCCGCCGAATAGACACGCCCAGCCTTGCTTGAAACCAAAGCGGACAAATTCATAAAGCGCAAGCCGCCATCCGCCATGCAGCCTTGCGGCTTGACCCAGCTTTTCTTCGCGGGCAGCCAGTGCCTGATAAGGCCACCACGCATATTTTGGATTGGAAGGTTTATCCATTTAACAGATTTCTGATGCTAAACGTTTGGACGGCCCGGATTGAATTGCCGTTTGCTTTGCAAGCAATGAAGCCCTGGACGATTATCATCCGCTCCGGCTGAGATTGTAAAAGCTCTGGATTCCATAAAGGATGTCCTTTGCCAAGCTCGGGGTGAACGGAGTTGCGCGGAGCTTTTTGGGCGCATGCCGCGTCATTGCTGTCTGTTTCTGTCTTTAAGCATTCTGGTGATGAGGGCGTCCAGTTCGGCGCTGTGAAATAAATCAATGCATTTCATCGTATTGAGTTTTGCCGGGTCGATGCCAGTATCGAAGTGTCCGCCATATTCTCTTGCTATGTATTTTTTCACCAGCGGGATGAGTTCGTCCCGTTCTTCGAGACGTATATTTCCAAACTCGAAATACCCTGCCGCCGACATGGCGGCATCGTGGCTGGCATCTCTATCGTTTTTGACGATATTGGCGAAACATATGCTCAAGACCCAGTTTTTCAGGGAGTCGCGCGGCGAATAGGTATCGGTTTGCGGCAGGGAATAATTCGCCGCCATGGATTGGTCTTCGGCAAAAGTACAGCCGGAAAGCATCATTGCTGCTACGAAAAACGGCGCGATATTTTTCAGGGTAAGGCCCATAGGGATGCCTCTCCCGGTATGAAGGTGCCGTTATCCGGGTCGCGTGCAAGATGGCAGGAATCGGAACACAGGGAGCCATCCCACAAAGTGATGTGTCCCCCCGCATTGCCCCAGCCTTTTCCCTGAACGACGAGAATACCCTTCATGCCACTGAAATCCGACGGTTCCGGGCTTCCTTTCACTTCTTTGTCTGGCTTGCCAAAAGTACTGCGCAAGTACAATTTCATATCCTGCACACGGAAGATGTACCATTTCCCATCGCCGCCGCTTACCATTGCGTAGCCTGACGAGCGGCGTATGGGGAAACTGGTTTTATTGAGCACATAGCTCATGCGAATAGGGCAGGCATTCGCAAACCCTCCTTCATCCTCTGGTATGTCAATGTTATACTTTACCTTGCCGCCTATTATGTCTCCAACAGCCTTTACGGGCACGTTTATTTGCATAAATGCATGCCATGCATCATTAAATGCCGGTCTTGCCATTTTGCTTTCCTTTATATGGAAATTGATTTCGATCGGTACTTTATCACGGTTTACGCATGGATAAGTAATATGTATTTCGTTGCAACATCAATGGCGTTTGCGGTCTGGTGATGCGGTACTGACGATAGCGGTTTGGGTCAGCTTAATAACGCTTCCGCTTCCGCCGCCGCGCTCGTTCTCATTCTGTTCTGCGCTCAGGTTTTCGTGCGCAGCATGTCTATAAGCGTCCCCCATACCCGCTCGGGGGACAGGCTGGCGAAGCATGGCGGTTTTATACCGGCGTCCGGCGATTTTCCTTGGGGGCGGGGGCAGTTTTTTTTCAGGCAGGGCGCGCAGGGGAAATTCGTGGCAAGGCGCTGTTGCCGATGGCCCCATGCGCCGGTGAGGCCGGGATTCGTTGGGCCGAAAAGCGACAGGGCTGGAATATCGAAAGCGGCGGCAAGGTGTCCGAGACCGGTGTCGACGGCAACGCAGGCCGTGGCGGTGCTGAGTTCCGCGGCCAGTCCGCCGAGCTTCAGCGGGGGGAGCGCCTGCGTGTTGTCGAGTCCAGCGGCGATGCGGTCGGCGCGCTCGTGTTCGGCGGCGTTTCCCCATGGCAGGCGCACTTGCCAGCCTGCGGCGGAAGCAATGCGGGCGAGTTCGCGCCAGTAGGCTTCCGGCCAGTGCTTGGCGGGCCAGGTGGTGCCATGGAGGCAGATCAGCCGGGGCTGGCCGCCGTTGTCCGCAGCCGGAGCGCCGGACAGCGCGCGGCGGCGATCCAGCCCGTAGGCGGCGGCGTCGGCGGTGGCCGCGCCATCGGTTTCGTCTATGGCTTCTGGCGGCAGGGCGTAGCCGAGCGCGGCGGCAAACAGTTCGCGCACGCGGCGCACGGCGTGGCGGCCCCAAGGGATGGCATGACGGTGCGCGTAGGCGAGGCTTGCCAGAGGCTCGCGCGCCGAGCGGCGGTCGAGGCCGTGCAGGGGGCCGCGCGCTTTGCAGGCGAGCCATGCGCTTTTCAGCAGGCCCTGGGCATCGAGCACGCAGTCGTAGCGCACATCGGCGAGCGCGGCGCGGAAGGCGCGCCATTCTCCGCGCGTGGCGCGGGCGAACGGATGCCGCCGCCAGCGCCGCAGGGCCACGGGGATTACGCGCTCGACCGCAGGGTGCCAGCTGGGGATTTCGGCGAAGGCTTCTTCCACTATCCAGTCGAAGCGGATGCCGGGCAATGCCCGCGCCGCGTCGGTGACGGCGGGCAGGGTGTGGATGATGTCGCCGAGCGAGGATGTTTTGACGACGAGGACGCGCATGCTCAGCGATCTTCCTTGGGCGGCTCTGGGCAATACCGTTCGCCCTGAGCTTGTCGAAGGGTGTCGCCAGGGGAATCAAGGGCTTCGACAGGCTCAGCCCGAACGGGTGAGGCTTGTTCGGGGTTTTCTCCAGTTTGAGCGGGTAGGGCTTGTTCGGGGCTTTCCCCAGCCTGAATTTGTCGGCAATACCGTTCGCCCTGAGCTTGTCGAAGGGTGTTGCCAGGGGGATCAAGGGCTTCGACAAGCTCAGCCCGAACGGGCGGGGCTTGTTCGGGGTTTTTTTCAGTTTGAGCGGGTGGGGCTTGTTCGGGGCTTTCTCCGGTTTGAGCGGGTAGGGCTTGTCCGGGGCTTTCCCCGATGAACGGTTCCAGCGCGGCGAGCACGCGCGCCGGTTCAATGCCGGTCAGGCAGCGGGTATGCCCTTGCGGGCAGCGGCGTGCGAAACAGGGGGCGCAGGGCAGCCGCAGCGATTCGATGGCGATTCGCTGGCCCAGGGGCGGCGTGTGCTCGGGGCTGGAAGAGCCGAAGATCGCCGCCAGTGGTATGTCGAGCGCGGCGGCGACGTGCATCAGGCCGGAGTCGTTTGTGACGGCGGCGCGGGCGAGCGCGAGAAGGTCTACAGCGTCGCCGAGTTCGGTACGGCCCGTGAGGTCAAGCACGCCGGGATTGCCGTCGGCTATCGGACGCGCGACCTCGCTGTCCTTTTTTGCGCCGAGCACCCATACCCGAAAGCCGCGGGTGGTGAGCAGGCGGGCGAGTTCAGCGTAATGCGCGGGCGGCCACTGCTTGGCGGGGCCGTATTCCGCGCCGGGCATGAAGGCCACCGCCGGGCGTCCGGTATCGAGACCGAAGCGCGCGGCCAGCGAGCGCTGGTTATCCGCGTCGGCGATCAGCCTTGGTACGCGGAAAGCGGGCCTTGCGGCAGCCGCGCCGTTCGGCTGGCCGAGGGCGACAAAGCGTTGCACCGTCATCGGCAACAGGGCGCGGTCCAGCGGGCGCATATCGTTGATCAGTCCGTGGCGCATTTCGCCGCGAAAGCCCGTGCGCTGCGGAATGCGGGCAAAGAAGGGCACGAGCGCGGATTTGAATGATCCCGGAAGCACGATGGCCTGGTCGTAGCGCTCGGGCGCAAGCTCGCGCCCAAGCCGCCAGCGCGCCCCCAGGCCAAATTGCCCGTGACCCAGCGGCATGACCACGCCGCGCCCTACCTCCGGCATGCGGGCGAGGACAGGCAGCGACCACGCCGGAGCCAGCACATCGATTTCGCATTCGCCACCCTGTTTCAGGTACATGAAAAGGCTTTGCGCCATGACCATGTCTCCGACCCACGATGGCCCCACGACCAGGATTTTCCGCATCGCCGCGCGTTTCAGTCTTGGTGCAGCCAGTCGAAATAACGCGCGATGCCCGTGGCGACATCCATGAACTCATGCGTGCAGCCCGCCGCGCGCAGCGCCGAAATATCGGCTTCAGTAAAGCTCTGGTAGCGGCCCTTGAGGTGATCCGGGAACGGAATGTAATCGATGCCGCCGAAGCCATCGTCGTCGCGCCATTGCCGGTGCCAGTCGATCGCGGCGCGCGCCACATCGTTGAAACTTTGCGCCCGTCCGGTACCCACATTGAAAATGCCCGAGACTTGCGGATGATCGAGCAGCCACAGATTGACGGCGACAACATCATCGACATGAATAAAGTCGCGCTGCTGTTCCCCCGGCCCATAACCGTCGGAACCCTCGAATAAACGCAGGCGTCCGCTGTCGTGCAACTGGCCGTTGACGTGGAAGGGCACGCTCGCCATCGTCCCCTTGTGCTGCTCCCTTGGGCCATAAACATTGAAATAGCGCAAGCCCGCCACCTGACTGCCGATGCCGTCCAGGCGCGCGCGCAGATGGCAGTCGAACAGGAATTTGGAATAAGCGTACATATTGAGCGGGCGTTCGTGCTCGCGCGCTTCGCGGAAGACCGGCCCCATGCCATAGACCGAGGCCGAAGAAGCGTAGATAAATGGCGTTCCGCGCGCCGCGCACCACGCCAGCAGCGCCTTGGTATACGCAAAATTCACCGTCATCACAAAACGTCCGTCCCACTCAGTGGTCGACGAACAAGCGCCCTCGTGAAAGACCGCTTCAACCGCGCCGAAATCTTCGCCCTGCGTGATGCGGGCGAGGAAGTCGTCTTTATCGAGATAGTCGCGGATATCGGCATCGGCCAGATTCAGGCATTTGCGGCCATCGCTCAGGTCGTCGACCACCAGAATGTCGTCGATGCCCCTGGCGTTGAGCGCCTGCACAATGTTGCTGCCGATGAAACCTGCACCGCCTGTGACGATGATCATAAAAAACTCCTGCTTGTATAACTATCCGGAATGCGTCAGCGCTTTGGCGAGTTCGGCGCGGCTCACGGCGGCAGTGCCGAGTTTGCCGACCACGATGCCAGCGGCGGCGTTGGCAAGCTGCATGGCGTGGGGCAGGCCCAGTCCGCAGGCAAGGCCAGCGCCGAGCACGGCGACCACGGTATCGCCCGCGCCTGTAACGTCGAACACATCGCGGGCGCGGGTGGGTAAATCCAGGGCGGGTTCGCCTTTTTGCAGCAAAGTCATGCCGCGTTCCGAACGGGTAATGAGCAGCGCATCCAGCCCCAACTCCGTGCGCAAAGCCTCGCCGCGCTCCCGGATGGCCTGTTCGTCGGCGCAGCGGCCCACTACAGCCTCAAACTCGCTCATATTCGGAGTAATGACGGAAGCGTTTCTATAGCGCGCGAAATCGGCTCCCTTGGGGTCGACTGCCACGGGCAGCCCGCGGGCGCGCGCCGTCGCGATCATCTCCGCGATCCGGGCCAGCGTACCCTTGCCGTAGTCGGAAAACACCACTGCGCCCGCGCCTTCCAGCGCGGCGGCAAAGCTCTGTTCAATGCCGGACGATTCCGTTCCGGCAAAATCATTCTCGAAATCGAGCCGGATGAGCTGCTGGTGACGGCTGATGACCCGCAACTTGGTGATCGTCGGATGCCCCGGCACATCGACCAGACGGCAAAGCACGCCGCCGTCCGCGAGCTTTTGGGACAAAAGCCGCGCCGCATCGTCCCTGCCGACCAGCCCGACCAGACAGGTCGGCGTTCCAAGCGAAGCAGCGTTGATCGCCACATTACCAGCGCCGCCCGTGCGGAACTCATCTACTTCCACCTTCACCACCGGCACGGGCGCTTCGGGAGAAATGCGCGTTGCAGCGCCGTGCCAGTAGCGGTCGAGCATTACATCGCCCGCCACGACGAGGCGTGCGGCGGAAAAATCCGGCAGGGATACAGGCATGAAACAGGCACCGTGGCGTATCGAAGGCGCGATTATCCCACGAGAAACGCGGCGGGACGGCTCCGCCGCCACGACAGCGTGATTGAATTAAGCGATCTTCCATGGATAGAATGCGCCCACTTGCATCATTGAC
>JAIRWW010000206.1 GCA_031268685.1 Azoarcus sp. | reverse complement strand
TCGGTCGATCCCGGCACGGGCAGTGTCACCCTGCGCGCCAGCTTTCCCAACCCGGATGGCGCTCTGCTGCCGGGCATGTATGTGCGCGCCCGTTTGGAGCAAGGCCTGACCGGGCAGGCGATCATGCTGCCGCACGCCGCGGTGAGCCACGATCCGCGCGGCCAGTCGATCGTGCTGGTGGTCGATGCCGAACACAAGGTGGTGACGCGTCAGGTGCAGGTGCGCGGCGTGCAAGGGGATAAATGGATCATCGTCGGTGGCCTCGCCGCCGGCGAGCAGGTCATCGTCGAGGGCCTGCAAAAAGTACGCGAGGGGCAAACCGTACAGGCACAGCCATTCAACGCCCCGAACGCCCCGAACGGCACAACCGCGCCACAGGCCGTCGCCGCGACCGCCCCGGCCACTAACTGAGGGCGGCAGCTATGGCTCGCTTTTTCATCGACAGGCCGATTTTTGCCTGGGTGATTGCCATCATCATCATGATGGCGGGGATATTGTCGATCTTCAGTTTGCCCGTGCAGCAATATCCGGACATCGCTCCCCCCACGGTCGCTATCAACGCCAGCTATCCGGGCGCTTCGGCCAAGGCGGTGGAAGAATCCGTCACACAGATCATCGAGCAGAAGATGACCGGTATCGACGGCCTGCTCTACATGAGCGCCACCAGCGACTCTTATGGCCGCGCCGCCGTCACGCTCACCTTCGATGCTGGCGTGAATCCCGACATCGCTCAGGTGCAGACCCAGAACAAGCTGCAACTCGCCCTGCCTTTGCTGCCGCAGGCGGTGCAGCAACAAGGGGTGCAGGTCGTCAAATCGGCGCGCAACTTTCTGATGATCGTTGGCTTCGTGTCGGGTGACGACCGCTATGACAGCTCCGATCTGGCCGATTATCTCGTCGCCAACGTGCAAGACCCGCTGACGCGGGTTACGGGCGTGGGCGAAGTGCAGGTCTTCGGCGCCCAGTACGCGATGCGTATCTGGGTCGATCCAGACAAACTCAATAAGTACCACCTGACGCCGGCTGACGTGCGAACTGCGCTACTGGCGCAGAATACCCAGGTCTCCGCCGGGCAACTCGGTGGTACCCCGGCGGTGCCGGGGCAGGGCTTCACCGCGAGCATTACCGCGCAAAGCCGCCTGCAAACGACGGAGCAGTTCGAGTCCATTTTGCTGCGCAGCGCGCAGGACGGCGGTGAAGTACGTTTGCGCGATGTCGCCCGCGCCGAAATCGGCCAGGAAAACTACGGCTTTCGAGCCCTGAACAACGGCAAATTCTCGGGGGGCATCGGCATCAAGCTCGCCGCTGGAGCCAATGCCCTGGCGACCGCCGACGCGGTAAAGGCCAAGGTCGAGGAACTTCGCCCCTACTTTCCGGAAGGCGTCGAGGTGATCTACCCCTATGACACCACGCCCTTCATCCGCATTTCGTTCGGCGAAGTGGTTTCCACCCTGATCGAAGCCATCCTCCTCGTTTTCCTGGTGATGTTCCTTTTCCTGGAGAACTTCCGCGCCACCCTGATTCCCACCATCGCCGTGCCCGTGGTGCTGCTGGGCACCTTTGCGATCATGGCCGCCTTCGGTTTTTCGATCAACACGCTGACCATGTTCGGCCTCGTGCTCGCCATCGGCCTGCTCGTGGATGATGCCATTGTCGTGGTCGAGAACGTCGAGCGCATCATGAGCGAGGAAGGTCTCTCCCCCAAGGAAGCCACCCGCAAGTCGATGGACCAGATCACCAGCGCGCTGATCGGCATCGCCATGGTGCTGTCGGCGGTGTTCATCCCGATGGCTTTCTTCGGCGGCTCCACCGGCGTCATCTACCGCCAGTTCTCGATCACCATCGTCTCGGCGATGGCGCTGTCGGTCGTGGTCGCCATCATCCTCACACCCGCCCTGTGCGCCACCATTCTTAAGCCGCTGGAAAAAGGCCACGAAGCGGGCGAGGGCGGCTTGCTCGGCGGCTTTTTCCACTGGTTCAACGGCATGTTCGCGCGCCGCACCGAACACTATGTGCAGACCGTCGGCGGCATCCTGCGGCATAAAGCCCTTTTCCTGTTGATCTATGGCGCGATCATCGCCGTGCTCGTCGTACTGTTCCATAACTTGCCAACTTCGTTCCTGCCTGAAGAAGACCAGGGCCTGATGCCCACCCTCGTCACGCTGCCCGCTGGTGCCACGCAGGAGCGCACCCTGGCCGTGCTCGACAAGGTGCGCATGTATTACAAGGAACAAGACCCGGAAAAGGACAAGATCGACAGCGTGTTCACCATTGCCGGTTTCGGTTTCGGCGGCACCGGACAAAACATGGGCATGGGCTTCATCAAGCTCAAGCACTGGGACGAACGCACGACGCCTGCGCAGCGTGTCAATGCGTTCGCCGGACGGGCGAGCGCGGCGATGTCGCAAATCCGCGAAGCGCAGGTCTTTGCCATCGTGCCGCCCGCCGTGCTGGAGCTGGGCACTGCCAACGGGTTCGACCTCATGCTTCAGGATCGCGGCGGTCTCGGTCACGAGGCGCTGGTCGCGGCGCGCAATCAGTTCCTTGGCATGGCCGCGCAAGACCCGCGCTTGGCCGGCGTGCGCCCCAACGGCATGGAGGACAACCCGGAATTCACGCTCGACATCGATCACGCCAAGGCTGGCGCGCTGGGCGTGACCGTGGCCGACATCAACGACACGCTGGCGACCGCCTGGGG
>JAIRWW010000017.1 GCA_031268685.1 Azoarcus sp. | reverse complement strand
CCTGGCGCAGCAGATCGAGCGCGGCCAGATGCTCGCGCCAGAGATTGTCGAGACTGTTGAGCGTGACGTTGCGCTCGAATTGATGCCACGCCCCTGCTTCGATAGGCTCGATTTTTTTCCGGTAAGCGGCCTCGGCGGCTTCGATGATGCGGGCAAGAATGGCATCGCTGTCCAGGCTGGAATCAGCCTTGATCCATTCCCCAACCGGCAGGGGCAACAGAAAATCGGCAGCCAGCGCCCGTTCAAGCGCCGGAATGTCCCACTGTTCTTCGACGCTTTCCTCGGGCACATGAAAACGGAATAGCGCGCTCAACACTCCACGGCGCATGCCATACACGGTCTCGGAGACGTCTTCGCTTTCCAGCAAGTCGTTGCGGTTTTTGTAGATCACCTTGCGCTGGTCATTGGCGACGTCATCGTATTCGAGCAATTGCTTGCGGATATCGAAATTGCGTTGCTCGACCTTGCGCTGCGCCGACTCAAGCGAGCGCGTGACCATGCCATGCTCAATCGCTTCGCCCTCGGGCATCTTCAAGCGCACCATGATGGCGTTCAGGCGCTCGCCCGCGAAGATTTTCAGCAAGGGATCTTCAAGCGAAAGATAAAAACGGCTAGACCCCGGATCGCCCTGCCGCCCCGAACGGCCACGCAACTGGTTATCGATGCGGCGCGATTCATGGCGCTCGGTGCCGATGATGTGCACCCCTCCCGCCGCAACAACCTTATCGTGCAGGACTTGCCACTCGGTGCGCATGGCAACAAGCGCCGCTTCCTTTTCAGCCTCGGATCGCTTTTCGTCATTGCGGATCGCCGACAGCTTTTTCTCGATATTGCCGCCAAGCACGATGTCAGTGCCGCGGCCCGCCATATTGGTAGCGATAGTGACCTGAGAAGGCAGCCCGGCCTGAGTGACGATTTCGGCCTCGCGCTCGTGCTGCTTGGCGTTGAGCACCTCGTGCCTGATCTTTTCTTTCTTCAGCAGCCCAGAAAGATATTCGTTGTTCTCGATTGAAGTCGTACCCACCAGCACAGGCTGGCCGCGCTTGACGCAATCGTTTATGTCGTCGATCACCGCCCTCCACTTCTCGGCCGCAGTGCGGTAAACCTTGTCGTTGGCATCGGAGCGCTTCGACGGACGGTTGGTCGGAATAACCACTGTTTCCAGCCCGTAGATCGAATGGAACTCATATGCTTCCGTATCTGCGGTGCCAGTCATGCCAGCGAGCTTGCCGTACATGCGGAAATAATTCTGGAATGTAATCGAAGCCAGTGTCTGGTTTTCGGACTGCACCCGCACGCCTTCCTTCGCCTCTACCGCCTGATGCAGCCCCTCAGACCAGCGCCGCCCCGTCATCAGGCGGCCAGTGAACTCATCGACGATAACGACTTCGCCGTTCTGCACCACATAGTGCTGATCTTTGTGATAAAGCGCATAAGCGCGCAATGCGGCATAAAGATGATGCACAAGCAAAATGTTGGCCGGATCGTAAAGCCCCGCGCCCTCGGACAACAGCCCAGTCCGCACCAGCAATTGCTCGGCGGTCTCGTGCCCCTGCTCGGTCAGCAACACCTGATGCGCCTTGAGATCGACGGTGTAATCGCCGGGCACAGTCACGTTTTCGCCCTCGCCCTCCTGCCGCTTCAAGAGCGGCGCGACGCCGTTCATTTTCAGATACAGTTCGGTGTGATCCTCAGCCTGCCCGGAAATAATGAGAGGCGTGCGCGCCTCGTCGATAAGAATGGAATCGACCTCATCGACAATGGCATAGGCCAGCGGCCGCTGCACCCGGTCGCCCGTCAAATAAACCATGTTATCGCGCAGATAATCGAAGCCGAATTCGTTATTGGTACCGTAGGTGATATCCGCCGCATAGGCGGCCTGTTTCTCATCATGGCTCATCCGCGCCATATTGCAACCGGTAGAGAGGCCGAGGAATCTGTATATCTGCCCCATCCATTCGGCGTCGCGGCTGGCGAGATAATCATTGACAGTCACCACATGCACGCCCTTGCCCGGCAGCGCGTTGAGATATGCCGCCAATGTAGCCACCAGGGTCTTGCCCTCGCCGGTGCGCATTTCGGCAATCTTGCCCGCGTGCAGCACCATGCCGCCAATCAACTGCACGTCAAAATGGCGCAGGCCGAGCACCCGCCTGCCAACCTCGCGCACCACGGCAAAAGCCTCGGGCAGCAGGGAATCGAGATCCGCGCCCTGCCCCAGCCTTTGCCTGAATTCGGCAGTCTTGCCAGCAAGTTCCTCGTCGGAGAGCGCCGAAATCGAGGGTTCGAGGCTGTTGATGTGCGCAACGTCACGGGAATATTGGCGTATCAGTCGGTCGTTGCGCGAGCCGAATACTTTCTTGAGCAAACCGGAGAGCATAGGATGAAATCGAAATCGACGCGGAAAAACGCAAAGTCTATCATGCTGGAAACCGTCCGCCCGGAGCCTGCCATCCGATGAGCACCCTTTTACACCGCTACCTCGGGCGCGACACGCCTCTTGCCCGCCTCCAAAACCACGCCGCCCGCTTGGAACGCCTGCAACACGTTCTCGCAACGGGCCTGCCAGCGCATTGCCTATACGCCTGCCGCGTCGCCAACCTGAAGGACGAAACGCTGATCGTGAACGTGCGCGGCAGCGCCATCGCAGTGCGGCTCAAGCAGACGATTCCGAGTTTGATGGCGCACTTCGCCCGCGCCGGCTATCCGCTGCAAAATATCAAGATCAAGATCGAATTGCCGGACGCGCCGCCCGCGCGGCATCCGCTGCCGAAACGCAGCATTTCGGGCACGGCGCGTGCGCAGATCGAAACATTCGCAGCCACTTTGCCCGAGGGAGCCCCTCTGCGCGCCACGCTCGAAAATCTGGCGCGGCGCAGCCGATCATGAATCGAATATGTTTGCCGATATAATGGAAAAGAACCAAACACGGCTCACGTCATGCCGACAAACAAATGGTGAAGCGCCACACCCGCCGGGCGCCATGCAAAGGATTATATTATGTGCATAAAAAGGGACTACTTGAAGCGCATTTCCCTCATTGCCGCCACGGCTTTTCTTTTGGCCGCCTGCGGCACGATGGACAAGGATCCATCCACGGAAACATTGGGCGAACATGCCAATGACTTCGAGAAAACTTTTCGTGATTTTACTACTTGCGATGCGCGCTTCTTCCGGACGCTGAATCGATACGCGGCGGCCTGGAAATCTGTAGCGCCCATGGAAAGCAGCGGAGATTACAGTTGGATAAAAGTCGAAGGCCGTCACGAAGATCGTAATGCGCATGTCGATTTCACAGAACCTCCAATAGTCGCTGGCTTGGAGTTGCTTTCCTTTTCTGACGATGTGATCGATTTGGGTAACCTGGGACTTTACTATACATGGGGCTTTACGGCTTCCGGCAAAATGAAGGATGTCGTCCGGAAACTCAAACCCCTGATTCACGGCAGAGCGCGGCTGCGGCGCGATAACGGTCTATATGTTCGTACAGAAGTCAAGCTTCCCGGGGCCGGAACTGGCTGGATGCCTATTGCTACTGCATCGGGCACACCGGCTGGTCTTTCAAGGATTGAGCGCGTTTTTATGATCGAGCCGGATGAAGATCGTGAAAATGTCATGCATGTAAACTGCTCCTTACAGGGAGGGGTCAACGCCGATATACTCAGGGAGGAACGTCCCGACATTGCGCCAAAAGATTACCCCGTGCAACTGGCAGAAACCCTGTTCGATGACGTAAAGATTCCAGAGAACGTAGCCGAAATTGCCCGCAATACACCCTGGAAGCCCAGGTTCAAGAAACTGAGCTATACATACACCCAGGAAAACCCTGTTTCGGGAGTTGACAAACAGCCAACAACAGAAACAATGGAGGCGCAGGATAACCTGGTGTTGGTAAAAGAAATTTATTCTCCATCATTCAACGTCCAGCGGCTCATTCTTGCTGGCCCTGGCTCAATGCAATTAAAAGCGCGTATGAGTACCATGAGTGATGGTCGCATTACTCTGACAACTGATCTCAAGGTGGAGTCCCCCTCAACCATGCCTAAAAAGGGCGATAACTTACGTGTAACCAAAGTATTAAAAGAGCAGCCGCCCAAGCCTGGCGATAGGGAAACGCAATCGTCCCAATCCTGCATTGTCGATGACGAATTCGATGCAAAAGATGTGTTCCCATCGCTTACGGGGCGGGCTTATCGATTGTCATGCACTTTCAATAACAACTCCGATACTAGCGTTATTGCATATCTGGAAGATCTTGGCATAAACGTCCGTCTGGGTAGCAAGTCAAAATCCGGGAACAAGACTTACCGAATCACGCAATTCTCTGTTGAGCGCGATTCGGCAAACGCCAAATAAGCTGAATCCGACGCCCCTGTAGCGGTGGCAGATCGAAAAGCCGCCGCAGCTTGGCTGTGCAATCCCGGCAACCGCAGGGGTTCGTCCCGAAAATGCGTGCACTGCTCAAGGGACGGCAAAACATCCCCGCAGATGGCATGACACCTTCTCACGGGCAGCATTGCGCCCGGCAGGCTGCTAGAATCCTGCCCTTGCCGAGGAGCGTTGCGACCCCCATCCGGGGCCAGGCTCGGCAAACTCATGAAGCAACGGCGCTCGCGGCAAACCAAGGCCGGTTTGTTGCGCGCTGCCCGGTTTCGCGGCGCG
>JAIRWW010000174.1 GCA_031268685.1 Azoarcus sp. | reverse complement strand
GTGTATAATCCACGCTTTCCCACGTGGATACGTCGAGCGTTCATCGAACGGCGCCGCGGACAAGCCAACCTGAAAAAAATAGCTATGAGTTTTGCCGATCTCGGCCTCATTCCGGAACTTCTGCGAGCCGTCACCGACGCGGGCTACACCGAACCGACGCCCATCCAGCAGCAAGCCATTCCTGTCATTCTCGCCGGGCGCGACGTCATGGGCGGCGCGCAGACCGGCACTGGTAAAACGGCGGGCTTCACCTTGCCTTTGCTGCAACGGCTGGCCCGCCACGCCAACACCAGCGCCTCGCCCGCCCGGCATCAGTTGCGGGCCTTGATTCTTGCGCCTACCAGGGAACTGGCCGTGCAGGTTTTCGCATCGGTTGCCGAATATGGCTGCCACCTTTCTTTGCGCGCCACCTGTGTGTATGGCGGCGTCGACATGAACTCGCAAATCCAGGAATTGCGCCGCGGTATCGAGATCGTGATCGCCACGCCGGGACGGCTGCTCGACCATGTGCAGCAGAAGACGATCAATCTCTCCCAGGTCGAAGTGCTGGTGCTCGATGAGGCCGACCGTATGCTCGACATGGGGTTCATCCCCGATATCCGCCGCATCCTGACCCTGTTGCCCGCCAATCGGCAAAGCCTTTTGTTTTCCGCTACGTTCTCGGAAGAAATCAAAAAACTCGCCGACCAGATGCTGAAAGCCCCACAGCTGATCGAGGTCGCACGCCGCAACACGGTGTCGGAAACCATCACGCATGTCGTGCATCCGGTGGATGCCAGGTTGAAACGCAATTTGCTCGTGCATTTGCTGCGCGGCCAGCCCGATACCCAGGTGCTCGTCTTTGTCGGTACAAAACTCGTGTGCGGACGCCTTGCGCGGTTTCTCGAACAAAGCGATATTTCGGCGAATGCCATACACGGCGATAAAAGCCAGCAGCAGCGCACCGAAACGCTGGATGCTTTCCGAAGCGGCCAGTTGCGCGTGCTGATTGCCACGGACGTCGCCGCGCGGGGGCTGGATATCGATGAGCTGCCTTGCGTCATCAATTTCGAGCTGCCGCATACCGCCGAGGATTACATCCACCGCATTGGCCGCACAGGCCGCGCCGGGCACAAGGGCAACGCGGTGTCGCTGGTGAGCGCCGAGGAAAATCACTTGCTGGCGGATATCCAGAAGCTGATCAAATTCGAGATACCGCAAGAAACCGTGCCCGGTTTCGAGCCGGGAGCCGGGTATGCCGACGAGGCTGGCGCTCATCGCCATGGCCGTCGTGACCTTGATGAGCGCGCCGGGCAAAAGCGCAGCGGTAAAAACGCGAAACGCGACCACCCAGTTCCGCGCCCGGTGATTGCCGCCGATGGCTTCGATTTTTCCAAGCCTTACGAACCTGCGGCGAGCTATGGCGCGGCGAAAGCCACGGCATCCGCCGAGCCGCCCGATAGGCCGCGCCGCCCGCTGGCCGCGCTTCTCGGCGGATTGGGCAAGAAATAACCGCCGACTTGTCCCGCTTATTCATCTGATCTGTCCCGGTCATGGCGAGTATCCTGCACGCAACGTTTCAAGCTTTCTCACCTATCCGCCGCCCGCGCCGATATAGCAGACTGGACACCCCGGGTATGCAGCCTCCGATGAATACAGACCCTTCTCCACAGAACGGCAACGGCAGGGCGGCCTTCGTCCCCGATTTGTCGGAAGGGGCGGAAGTAGGCGTCTATCTGGCCTTGCTCGAACTGATCGACGAGGGGCTGATCATTACTGGCGACGAGTGCATCATCGACGCCAACAGCGCCGCTTGCCGTCTGCTCGGCCGCAGCTACCGTCAACTTGCCGGGCAACCGCTGGCCGATCTGTTCGCCGACGGGCGCGCTTTCCTCGACGCCAGGGAGAGGTTGCTGATCCGGGGAGAGGCGCGCGGTACGCTCTCGCTCATCCTGCCCGATGGGCGCGCGCATGATTTTCCCTACATCGCCGCGCCCCGCCTGCGCCCTGGTATTCATGCCATCGTTATTGGCAATGAAAGGCCGGACGCCTGCATTTCCCCGGGTTTGCGGCCTGTGCAGGACGGCCAGCCCGTACTTTCGCTTTATTTCCAGCCGCAGATTCATGTCCGTAGCGGTGCGATACACGCCGTCGAAGCCTTGCCGCGCTGGCTGCCGCAAGGACAAGATTCCAGCGCCAGCGCGCATCTCGCCGATGGCAGCTCAGACTCAGACGGCTGCGCCGATGCCGGGTTCGATGCCCGCACGCTCGCCGCCATTTTCCGCGCCGCCAATACGTGGCCGCACATCCAGAACCGCGCTCCGGCCATCAGCCTGGGCATTGGCGCAGGCCAAATCCTGGACGCAGCCTTGCCGGCGCTGATCGGCCCGGCCCTGACGGCAAGCCGGCTTGAACCGCAACGCCTGGAACTCTCCATCGACGCGCGCGCGCTTTCCCTGCCCGGAAGCGAAGCCGCATCCATCCTGCAAGCTCTGGCAGACATGGGCGTTCAGCTTGCCCTCGACAATTTTGGCCGCGATCCAGCGCCGATTGCGCAATTGGCTCGCCACCATTTCGGCACGCTCAAACTCGATGCCGCCTTCGCCGGACAAGTTGGCCGGAACGACAACGACACGGCGTTGATCGAGGCCATCGTCCATATGGCAGCGCCGCTCGGCATCCAGGTATTGGCGCGTGGCGTGCGAAACCGGGCGCAACAGGATTTTTTCCTCGCACTGGGCTGTGAACTCCAGCAAGGCCCATTCATCGGCGCTACGCAGGATGAACACACATTCGCTGTTTTTTTGTCGAACCGCTTCTTTTGCCTGACATGAGCGATACCACTCTTCACGCGCGACCGGGCGAAATGCCATCCATGCTCGACAGAGCACGCTACATCGCCGTCGAAGGCCCGATCGGCGCAGGCAAAACCTCGCTGGCGAAGCGGCTGGCCGAACATCTATCGGCAAAACAGCTATTTGAACAACCGCAAAAAAACCCCTTTCTCGCCCGCTTCTACCAAAACCAGGAACGCTGGGCCTTGCCCGCCCAATTGTCTTTTCTGTTCCAGCGCCTCGACCAGCTTGCTATGCTCGAACGCGATGGCGCGGGCAAAAACCTGCGCGTCGTCTCCGACTTTATGCTCGAACGAGACCCGCTATTTGCCCGCATCACCCTTCAGCCCGACGAATTCGCCATCTACGAGCGAATTTACGCGGCAATGAAGCCAGCCTCTCCGCCTGTTCCGGATCTCGTCATCTATTTGCAAGCGCCTACCGTGGCGCTGGTCGAGCGCATACACAAACGCGGCATCGACACCGAACGCCGGATCACCGAGTCTTATCTCGAAATAATTGCCAAGCGCTACGCCAACTTCTTTTTCCAATACGAAGCAGCGCCGCTTTTCGTCGTCGATGCTGCCGTGCTCAACCCGGTCGACAACGAAGAAGACTTCAAGCTTCTCATCGAGCGTCTGGGAGAAATGCGCAGCCACCGCGAGTTTTTCGGCTACGCGGGCTGAGGCCGCCCGCGAGCGGCCTTACTTGCATATCCTTCCGGTTTGTCCGAAACTTCGCTCCCCGTAAAGGAGGGTCGAAGACACTATGAGCTATCTCCAGAACGACAAACCCGTCACGCTTTCCGAACTGGGCAAAATGCGCGCCGAAGGCCGCAGGATCGCCATGCTCACTTGCTACGATGCCAGCTTTGCCGCCCTGTTCGACCATTGCGGCGTCGATACCATCCTGGTCGGCGACTCCCTCGGCAACACCATCCAGGGGCAAACGACCACATTGCCTGTCACGCTCGACCAGATGGTCTACCACACCGAATGCGTGGGCAGAGGCGCGAAGCGCGCCTTCATACTCAGTGACCTGCCATTCGGCAGCTATCAGGAAAGCCCCACCCAGGCCATGCGCAGTTCCGTCCGCCTGATGGCTGCTGGCGCGCAGATGGTCAAACTCGAAGGCGGCCAGTACATGGCCGAAACCGTGCGTTTCCTCGTCGAACGCGGCGTACCGGTATGCGCCCATATCGGACTTACTCCGCAATCGGTGCACCAGCTCGGCGGCTACCGTGTGCAGGGACGCGGTGATGCCGGTGCAGCCCGTCTCAAGGCGGACGCACTCGCATTGGAGCAAGCTGGCGCCGCGCTGCTGGTCATGGAAATGTTGCCCGCCGATCTTGCGGGAGAGATCACCGCCAGCCTGACGGCAATGGCGACCATCGGCATCGGCGCTGGCCCCCTGTGCGACGGTCAGGTGCTGGTCATGCACGACATGCTCGGCGTCTTTCCTGGCAAGACGGCGCGCTTCGTGCGCAACTTCATGCAGGGCGCAGCTTCCATAGACGAAGCCGTCTCCGCCTACGCCGCCGCCGTCAGGGACGGCAGCTTTCCCGCGCCGGAACATTGCTACTGAAACAGAACAATGCAGATTCATACCACTATCGCCAGTATGCGCGCGGCGCGCGCCAAGGCCGGACGGGTCGCCTTGGTGCCCACCATGGGCAATCTGCATGACGGCCACATCGTCCTCATGCGCGAAGCGGCAAAGCGCGCCGAAACCGTCGTTGCCAGCATCTTCGTAAACCGCCTGCAATTCGGTCCCGGCGAAGATTTCGACAAATACCCGCGCACGCCAGATGCCGACCGTGAAAAACTGGAAGCCGCCGGTGTCGCGCATCTTTTCGCCCCCGATGAAACAGTCATGTACCCGCAAGCGCAGGGCTACAGCGTCGCCCCCGCCCCTGGGCAAGCGGACATACTCGAAGGCGCTTGCCGTCCCGGCCATTTTCGCGGCGTGGCAACCGTGGTGCTCAAACTATTCAACATCGTTGCTCCAGACCTTGCCGTTTTCGGCAAAAAGGACTACCAGCAACTAATGGTGTTGACAAACATGGTGCGCGAATTGGCGCTGCCTACGGAAATCTTTGCACAGGACACTATCCGTGCAGCCGATGGTTTGGCGCTTTCCTCACGCAACAGATACCTCTCCACAGCAGAGCGCGCCGAAGCGCCGCGCCTGTACAGGCAACTTGCCATCATCGCCGACGCAGTGCGCGGCGGCGTGCACGACTACGCCACCCTTGAAACTGCTGCAATAGAAGAACTGAAACGGCACGG
>JAIRWW010000181.1 GCA_031268685.1 Azoarcus sp. | reverse complement strand
TTGAAGGTGTTCTGGTGCCGGAAATCTGGATCGAATTCGCCGGGCGCGCCGGCATTCCGGAACTGCTCCGCACCACGCGCGATGAACCCGATTACGACACCCTGATGCGGTACCGGCTCAATATTCTGGACAAGCATCGCTGCGGCTTGCCCGACATCCAGAAAGTCATTGCCGGCATGGGGCCGCTGCCCGGCGCGCGCGCGTTTCTCGACAGCCTGCGCGAGAGCTATCAGGTTGTCATCCTCTCCGACACCTTTTACGAATTCGCCCATCCGCTGATGCGCCAACTTGCGTGGCCAACGCTTTTCTGCCACAGCCTTGAGACCGATGCCGCCGGATTTGTGACGGATTACCATCTGCGCATGCCCGACCAGAAACGCCAGGCGGTGCTGCGTTTCCGCGAACTCAATTTCAAGGTGGTCGCGGCGGGCGACTCCTACAACGACACCGCTATGCTGGGAGCCGCGCACGGCGGCATCCTCTTTAGCCCGCCGGATAAGGTGGCGCGCGAATTTCCGCAATTCCCCGTAGTGCGCGACTATCCCGCCCTGCGCGCTGAAATCGACCGCGCTTTCGCGGACGCGGGCTGAATCCGCCATGTTCCGGGAGCGCTGCTATACCCTGACCGCATCATGCCCCGACCGGGTCGGCATCGTCGCCCGCGTATCGGGCTTCTTTGCTGCGCATCGGGGCTGGATTCTCGAAACATCGCTGCACGCCCAGCCGCCCGACGATGGCGAAAAAACCGGGCGCTACTACATGCGCATCGAAATCCGCGCCGATTCGCTCCCTTTTGAATTGCCGGAACTGTGCGAACGTTTCCGCCCCATCGCCGAAGAACTGGACATGAACTGGAAGATCGCCGATTCGGCGGTCAAGAAACGGCTGGTCATCCTCGTCAGCCAGCAGGAGCATTGCCTCTACGACCTGCTGGCGCGCTGGCAGGCTCGGGAGCTGGATGTCGAAATTCCCTGCGTGATCTCCAACCACGACACTTTCCGCGGCTTCGTCGAATGGCACGGAATACCTTTTCATCATGTACCCGTCGCGCCCGGCGACAAGGCGGCGGCCTATGCCGAAGTGCGGCGCATTTTTGAAGAAGCGCGCGGCGACGCCATGGTGCTGGCGCGCTACATGCAGATTCTTTCGCTGGACCTGTGCGCCGCTTATCCGGGGCGGATCATCAACATCCACCATAGTTTCCTGCCGAGTTTCGTCGGTGCGCGCCCCTATCATCAGGCTTGGGCCAAAGGCGTGAAACTGATCGGCGCTACTTGCCATTACGTTACCGCCGAACTCGACCAGGGGCCGATCATCGAGCAGGACGTGATCCGCATCGACCATACCGACACCGTCGCCGATATGGTGCGCTACGGCAAGGACATCGAAAAAACCGTACTCGCCCGCGGCCTGCGCTATCACCTGGAAGACCGGGTGCTGGTCCACGGCAACAAGACAATAGTGTTTCGCTGAAGCCGCGCCGGATCAGAATTTATAACCGACGCCCACGAAATATACCCAGGGGTCGAGTTCCACATCGAATTTCGCTCGCCGCTCATTCCAGCCCCAGCCTTTACTCCTGGCCTTGGTGTCGATGTCTATTTTCCAGGCGGCGGCGTTCAAATATAAATGATCGGTAAGCGCAATATCCATACCGGCTTGCAGCGCCCATCCCACAGAATCATCCAGTTCAACACGCCTGAAGCCGAGCCTTTTCTGTCTGCGGTTGAGACGTTCATCATAAAACGAAGTGTAGTTCAGGCCGACGCCGACATAAGGTTGAAACCGGGACGCAGGATTCAAAAAGAAAAACTGCAAACTGCCGGTAATGGGCTGCTGGCTGACCTGGGCAAATTTACCGTTGGCGATGTTATTGCTGGAAACGCCCTTGATTTTAATATCGTATGAAACCGGCCCGCCCAGCATCAATTCCAAGCCGAAATGCGGCGCGAAAATCCAGGTTCCGGTGAGATTGAGCAGGGAAGTCGTGCTGGGGATTTCCGCCTTGGAGCCGGAATACTCGACGCCGTTTAGCCGGATTTCGGAACTATCAACATTCGGTGCAATATGCATGGCCCCGGCCCGGACGATGAAGCTGCCGGGTTCATGGGCAAAAGCCGCCGTACTGGAGAGAGCGAAGGCAAGGCTTGCTGCGAGTATCGTGTTGCGCATGGCTGCTTCCTTTTATTTTGTTGAGGGACCAAGACCGGTCGATATGATAGCGGAGTGCGTATTGCGCGTCACTCCCGAATGCAGGCGCGCTCCGGACGCCCGCAGAAAGTTGCACTGATCTTGGCCGCGTGTTCAAGCCTGCGGGCAGATTACCATCCGCTCATCGTATCTACACATGCCCGCCTCTCGTAGGGAACGATAGCAATCGTCCCGCCAAGCTGTTTGCCGGACATAGTGTAAATATCCGAACCGAAGTCGCTTTAAAACAAAGCAAAGGCAAGGCAAAGCAGTGGCCAGCGTATTTACCGCCAATGCCCGCTTTTGGCTACAAGCGCGCAAGCACGGCATCGCGTACCGCATCCGCCGCATCCGGCCTCAGGCAGTCGATCTCGATCCAGTCCGGCCAATGCTCGCGGAATTGGCGCAGCCAGGTCGATTGCCGTTTCGCCAATTGCCGGGTAGCTGCAATGCCTGCTTCGCGCAGGCCCGCGGCATCGATCTCGCCATCGAGATAAGCCCATGCCTGACGGTAGCCGACCGCGCGCATCGAGGGCGTATCGGGATCGAGCCGGTAGCGCTGGCGCAGAGCGGCGAGTTCATCGATCAGCCCCTCGGCAAGCATCTTGTCGAAACGTTTGGCAATGCGCGCATGCAATTCCCCGCGCGCCGAAGGCATTAGCGCGACCGTGACGAAGCGCTGCGGCAGGGGCACAGCTTCGCGCCGGGCTTGCGCCTTGGCTAGCGTCTCGCCTGTCGTGATAACGACTTCCAGCGCGCGCTGGATGCGTTGAGCGTCCCTGGGCGCGAGCCGGGCCGCGGCATCGGGGTCGAGGCGGGCAAGCTCGGCGTGCAACGCCGGCCAGCCTTCGGCGCGAGCGCGGCGGTCGATCTCGGCGCGTAAAGCGGCGTTGGCGCGCGGCAAATCGGAAAGACCTTCGCGCAGCGCCTTGAAATAAAGCATGGTGCCGCCCGTGAGCAGGGGAATACGCCCGCGTGCGCTGATCTCCGCCATCGTCCGGCGCGCGTCATCGCAAAACCGCGCTGCCGAATAAATTTCTTCCGGGCTGAGGATGTCGATCAAATGATGCGCACAGAGCGCGCGCTCGGCGGCTGAAGGCTTGGCTGTGCCGATGTCCATGCCGCGATAGACGAGCGCCGAATCCACGCTGACGATTTCCACCGGCAGATCGCGGGCCAGAGCCAGCGCGCAGGCAGTCTTGCCGCTGGCGGTGGGGCCGATGAGGAGCAGGGCGGGAGGCGGGGCTTTGTCGGAAATCATGCGATGGAAAGCGGAGATGGTCATGTCGCGCACATCCTACCCGAAGCCCGCGCCGCCTGTAGGGAAGGCAGTGTTATGGGTGCGTTTCGGAATGGCTTTCCGATCAAGAACCCTGAGCGCGTCCCCGAGGTTGTTTTGTGTTATTGCCCAATCGAGCGGCGCGTTCGCGGATGCATTCCTTCTAAAGTCCCGGCTGTGAGATACGGGAGGGCTTCCAAAAACTCACCGAGATTTTTCAAAAACTCACTGAGATTTTCCGGCGCGATACTGAAGTTCCGGCGACGGGATGCCGGAGCAGCGTCGAACGATGCCTGTCCATGTGGGCCGGGCTTGGCCATTGCCTTAATTTCATGAGGAATACCCCCTGCGGCGACACCCCGCCGGGTTTTTGCTTGCGGGATAGCCTGTATGATGCCGCCTGTCTTGACGACGCATTATTCGCATACCGCCGTTTTCTGGGAGACATCCGCCGTGAGCTGCCGTGACCGTTTTTTCCGCCCTCGCCCTCGCCCTCGCCCTCGCCATGCTTTGCTCCCCTTGGTATTACCGATGGCCGGGTGCGAAAAAATCGACGGTTTTGGGACATGGCCCGGCTGGGCGGCGCTTGGTGTGGCCGTGGCGACCATGGGTGTGATCGTGGCGATTATTGCCTGCAACAGGTCGGATACTGTTAGTCAGACCGCGAAAGGCGACGGCAACATACAAATCAGTGTGCTTGGAGACCGCAACAAAATCATCATCCAGCAAATTGCCAAAGAAACGAGCCAACCCATTGAAGTCTTGCAAGCCATCCTGACAAGCATGGGAGAAAAAGAGCTTGACGAGGCTTGGCCGGAAAGAATCGAATCCATCCTGAGAGCCAAGGCCAGCGAATATCTTCAATTGAACGAGCGGCTCCGGCAACTTGGGGACAGCGACCCGGAAGTCGCAAAACTCAAGGAACAAGCTGCTCAGGCACTGCAAGGCGGGCAGTTTCAAGAAGCTGACGGCTATCTGGAACGGGCCGAACAACTGGATATCCAAGCTACCGAAAAACAGGAGGCTGCCGCCCGGAAACGGCGCGCCTCGGCAGCCAATACCCTTGCCGAGCGCGCGGGTATCGCAAAACTGCAACCCAATCCGGTTAGCTACCGCCGGGCTGCGGAATTTTTCGGGAAAGCTGCCAATCTCGTCGCCGACTTCGACACGGTACAGGCGAGAAGCTATCAGTTTGAACGAGCCAGTATGCTGTACGAGCTCGGGAAAGAGTTTGGCCAGAGCGTCGCCTGGGAGGAAACCGTGGCGCTTTACCGGCAAATATTGAGTAGCACCAGCCGGAAAACCGAGCCACTTGACTGGGCCGCAACACAAAACAACCTCGGAACCGTGCTCCAAATCCTTGGCGATCTCCAGGGCGACGAAGCGCAACTGCAAGAATCCGTGACCGCTTATCGGGAGGCTTTGAAGGAATACACCCACGAACGCGCACCGCGCGATTGGGCCGAGACACAAAACAGCCTCGGAGACGTGCTCGGAACCCTTGGCTCGCTCCGTAATGATGAAAAGCAATTGCAAGAATCCGTGGCCGCCTACCGGGAGGCTTTAGAGGAAAGAACCCGCGAACGTGCGCCGCGCGATTGGGCCACGACACAAAACAACCTCGGCCTCGCGCTCTACACCCTTGGCTCGCTCCGTAATGATGAAACGCAACTGCAAGCCGCTGTGGCCGCTTACCGGGAGGCTTTGAAGGAATACACCCGCGAACGTGCGCCGCTCAATTGGGCCACGACACAAAACAACCTCGGAAACGTGCTCCAAACCTTTGGCTCGCGCCGAGGCGACGAAGCGCAACTGCAAGAATCCGTGACCGCCTACCGGGATGTTTTGAAGGAATTCACCCGCGAACGCGCGCCGCTCAATTGGGCTATGACACAAAACAACATTGGAACCGTGCTCGGAACCCTTGGCGCGCGCCGAGGTGACGAAGCGCAATTGCAAGAATCCATGACCGCTTTTCGCGCTGCGCTTGAGGTATTTGCGGAAAGCGGCGCATCTCATGATGTGCAAATGACAAAAGACAACCTCTCCCGCGCGGAAGCCTTGCTCGAACAGTTGAAAAAGCGCACGCAATAGTCTGCTTCTCCGGTACTGCCAGGGAAACGACAGCACCGTTCGGGCTGAGCCTGTCGAAGGGCGTTTTCCCATGGAGCCTCGGGCTTCGACAAGCCCAGCCCGAACGGTTAGCCCAACTTACGGGCAATGAGCAAGCCCCGCCCGAATGGTGAATCCAACTCACAGGCAATGACCAAGCCCAGCCCGCTCAATACCAATCAACAGCAGGAAATGAGCCTGTTTCATGCCGATGAAAACACCATCGTCGACACCGCGTTCCATGGAAAAACATTCCATGCATCACGCCATACCTTTCATCGCCGCCGAATCGCGCTGATTGTCCGCTGGTCTTTCAAATCGAAATCGATCCTGTCCCCAATTTTCAAATCTTGCAGCAAAGCCGTATCGGTGACGGCAAACGGCATGGTCATTGCGGGCCAGTTGAGCGCGGCGATAGCTTCGTGCTCCAGGATGAGACGCTGTTTTTCGAGGTCGATCTTTTTCACGATGCCTTGTCCGCTGGCAATGACGGTTTGCCCGTCCGCCGTTTCGGCGGGCGCGGCGGTGTGCTGGCCGTGGTCGTGGGCGTGCTGCGCCAGGGCCTGCGGCGCGAGGGCGAGGATGAGCGCTGGCAGGCAGGCGGCGGCGAGGCGGCGGGCTTCAGTTTTCGGATTCATGGCGGACTCCCTGATGATGTGAATGGCCGGTGCGGAAAATCCTGTCCGCTTCCCGGCGGCGCAGCAGCAGGTAGAGCGCCGGGATGACGAACAGGGATAAGAGCGGTGCCGAGAGCATACCGCCAATCATGGGGGCTGCGATGCGGCTCATGATCTCGGAGCCTGCGCCCGTGCCGAGGAAGATGGGCAGCAGCCCGGCGACGATGACGGCGACGGTCATGGCTTTGGGCCGCACCCGTTGTACCGCGCCTTCGCGGATGGCGGCGATGAGGATGGCGTCGCGGCCGGGGCGGGTTTGCCAGCCGGGCGTCCGGGCCAGTGCTTCTTTGAGATAGATGAGCATGATGACGCCGAATTCCGCCGCGACGCCCGCGAGCGCGATAAAGCCGACGGCGACGGCGACCGAGAAGTGGTAGCCCATGAGGTAGAGGAACCAGACGCCGCCCACGAGCGAGAGCGGCAGGCTCGCCATGATGAGGATCGCTTCGTCGATGCGCGAGAAGGTGAAGTAGAGCAGCAGGAAGATGATGAGGAGCGCGAGCGGCGCGACTTGCCGGATTCTCGCGCTGGCGCGTTCGAGGTATTCAAACTGTCCGGCGTAGGCGATGCTCACGCCGGGCGGGAGCGCTGGCCCGGCGGCGATGGCGGCCTGGATGTCGCGCACGATGCCTGCGAGGTCGCGTCCGCGCGCGTCGACGTAGACCCAGGTGGAAAGCCGCCCGTTTTCGCTTTTCAGCATCGGCGGGCCGTCGACGATGTTCAGCGTGGCGAGCGTCTCCAGGGTGATGAGTCCGCCTTTCGGGGTGACGATGGGCAGGCGCTTGAGGGCGGCGAGGGAGTCGCGCCATTCGCGCGGGTAGCGCAGGTTGATGGGGTAGCGCGCGGGGCCTTCGATGGTTTCGCCGATGTTCATGCCGCCGATGAGCAGGGCGACGGCGCTTTGTACGTCGGCGATGCTCATGCCGTAGCGCCCGGCGGTTTCGCGCGCGATGTCGATGTCGATGTAGTGCCCGCCGCTGAGGCGCTCGGCCAGCGCCGAGACGACGCCCGGTACGTGCTTGATGCTTGCTTCGATGGCGATGGCCGTGGATTCGATTGTTTTCAGGTCGGCGCCCGCTACTTTGATGCCGATGGGGCTTTTGATGCCGGTCGCCAGCATGTCGATGCGGTTGCGGATCGGGGGAATCCAGAGGTTGGCGAGGCCGGGGATGCGCACGGCTTCGTCGAGCGCTTGCACGAGTTTTTCGGGGGTCATGCCGGGCCGCCATTGGCCGCGCGGTTTGAAGTGGATGACGGTTTCAAACATTTCCAGCGGCGCGGGGTCGGTCGCCGTCTCTGCCCGGCCCGCTTTGCCGAAGACGCGCGCGACTTCGGGTACGGTTTTGATCAGGCGGCCGGTTTGTTGCAGGAGTTCGCCCGCTTTGCCCGCCGACAGGCCGGGGAGGGCGCTTGGCATGTAGAGGAGGTCGCCTTCGTCGATGGCGGGCAGGAATTCGCCGCCCAGTTTCGCGGCGGGCCAGAGCGCGGTGAGCAGGACGAGCGCGGCGGCGGCCAGCGTTGTTTTCGGGTGGGCGAGCGCCGCGTCGAGCCAGCCGGCGTAGGCGCGGATGAGGAGGCGGTTGATCGGGTTTTTTTCTTCCGGCGGGATGGGGCCGCGTATCCAGTAGCCCATTAGTACGGGGATCAGGGTGATGGAGAGTGCGGCGGCGGCGGCCATGGCGAAGGTTTTTGTGTAGGCGAGCGGCGAGAAAAGCCGCCCTTCTTGCGATTCCAGCGCGAAGACGGGGATGAAGGAAAGCGTGATGATGAGAAGGCTGAAGAAGAGCGCAGGCCCCACGGCTGCCGCCGCTTCGCCGATGACGCGCCAGCGTTCCGCTCCGGCCAGCGCCGCGCCTGGGTGCGCTGTTTGCCAGGCTTCCAGTTTTTTGTGGGCATTTTCGATCATGACGATGGCTGCATCGACCATTGCGCCCACGGCGATGGCGATGCCGCCCAGGGACATCATGTTGGCGGAGACGCTGCCCGCGCCATGGACGTGCATGACGATGAAGGCCGCTAGTACGCCCAGCGGCAGCGAGATGATTGCGACTAGCGCCGAGCGCAGATGCCAGAGGAAGATGGCGCATACGACGGCGACGGCGAGGAATTCTTCGAGCAGTTTGCGGGTGAGGTTGTCGACGGTGGCTTTTATGAGTGTCCCCCGGTCGTAGGTCGGCACGATTTCCACGCCTTCCGGCAGGCTTTTTTGCAGGCGCGCGAGTCGCGCTTTGATTTCGGTGATTGCCGCGTAGGCGTTTTTGCCGTTCCGCAGGATTACCACTGCGCCCGCGACTTCGCCTTCGCCGTCCAGTTCCGCGATGCCGCGCCGCATTTCCGGCCCCAGTTGTATCCGGGCGATGTCGCCCAGGCGCACGACGCTGCCGGAGGCGTCTGTTTTCAGGGGGATGGCGCGGAAGCCGGCGAGGTTTTGCAGATAGCCGGTCGCGCGCACCATGTATTCTGTTTCCGCCAGTTCCAGCGCCGCGCCGCCGGTTTCCTGGTTGCTTTTGGCGACGGCCATTTCGATGCCGGCGGGGGTGAGGCCGAAGGCCGCGAGTTTTACGGGGTCGGGCGTGATCTGGTATTGCTTGACCATGCCGCCGATGCTGGCGACTTCGGCGATGCCGGGCACGGTTTTCAGTTCGTATTTGAGGAACCAGTCTTGCAGGGCGCGCAGGTCCGCGAGGCTGTGGCGGCCGCTCCGGTCGATGAGGGCGTATTCGTAGATCCAGCCCACGCCGGAGGCGTCCGGCCCCAGGGTGGGGGTGACGCCCGCCGGTAGTTGTCCCGCCGCTTGATTCAGGTATTCCAATACCCGCGAGCGCGCCCAATAGAGGTCGGTGGCGTCGTCGAAGAGGACGTAGACGAAGGAGACGCCGAAGAAGGAAAAGCCTCGCACGGTTTTGACGCCCGGCACCGAGAGCATGGTGGCGGAGAGCGGGTAGCTTACTTGTTCTTCGACGATTTTCGGCGCTTGGCCGGGGAATGGCGTGCGGAGGATGACTTGGACGTCGGATAGATCCGGCAGGGCATCCAGCGGCATCGAGCGCGCCGCCCATACGCCCCATGCGGCGAGGGCGATGGCGGCCAGGAGGACGAGCAGGCGATGTTTGATGGAGGCGAAGATGACGCGGGCGATCATGGCGCATCCTTTTGCGGCAGGGCTTCCAGATGCGCGATTACCGGGCCTTCGTTTGTGATGGAAAAGCGGAAGCGCACTTTTTGGCCGGGGGTGAGGGCTTTGGCGAGGCCGGGGGGCTGGAGGGTGAATGGCATGGTCATGGCAGGCCATTCGAGTCCGGGGATTGCTTCGTGCGCGAGGACGATTTCGTCGTCCGTCGTTGATTGCACGATGCCGATGCCGGTGTGGGTGAGGGCGGGGGGGGCGCTTGGGGGGCTTTGGGAAAATCCGTTCGCCCTGAGCTTGTCGAGGGGCGTTCTCTGTGGATCGAGGGCTTCGGCAGGCTCAGCCCGAACGGGTTGGAGGCTTTGTGATTTGTCCGGGGTTTCGTTCGCTTGCATGCGCGCCAGTACGCCGCGCAGGGAGGCTTCGGAGTCGATCATGAACTGGCCGGAGACGACGACGCGCTCGCCCGCCCGCAGCGCGCCGGAGAGGATTTCCGTCTTGCCGCCGGATTCGGTTCCCGTGGCGACTTCCACGGGAACGAAGCGGCCATCCGCGGGTGCGGCGATGACGATGTGGCGCTTGCCCGTGGCGATGACCGCTTCCGTGGGGACGAGCAGGGCGGCGGTTTTCTCTCCGGCGCTTTCTAGTTGGATGAAGGCCAGCATGCCGGGTTTCAGCAGGCCGTCCGGGTTCGGCAGCGCTACGCGCACGCGCAGGTTGCGGGTGTCGCGGTCGAGTTCCGGAATCAGGGCGTCGATGAGGCCATCCAGCATCTGGCCGGGCAGGGCGGTGAGCCGCGCTTTGACTTTGCCGCCGATGTCGAGCCGGGCCGCTTCGGTTTCCGGAACCTGTGCTTCGATCCAGACGCGGTCGATGCTGTTGATCCGCGCCAGTGTTTGTCCGGGCATGATCGTCATGCCCTGGCGCAGTTCGAATTCCGAAAGCATGCCGTCGCGCGGCGCGCGCAAGGTGATGACGGCGCGGGGCTGGCCGCGCTGTTCGATGTCGTCGATTTGCCGGGCGCTCATGCCCAGTTGCAAAAGACGGCTGCGGGCGGCGGCGGCTAGTTGCGGCAGGTCTTTCAAGGCTAGGTATTCGCTTTGCGCCGCGAACCATTCCGGCGTCCGGATATCCGCGAGCGGCGCGCCCGCCCGCACGCGGTCGCCAGCGGCGAGCGGGTAGGCGCGCTCGACGATACCGCTTGTCCGGGCTTGCACGACGGAGATGCCGTGCTCGTCGAACCTTACGCTGCCGGAAACTTCGATGAATGGATGCAGTTCGCCTTTTTCTACTGTTCCCAGCTTGACGCCGAGGTTTTGCGTGTATGCGGGCGCGAGTCCGAGTCCGGCGGTTTGGGCTTCGCCAGCGTAGCGCGGGACGAGTTCCATATCCATGAAAGGCGATTTGCCGGGGCGCTCGAAGTGCGCATCCGGTTTCATCGGGTCGTACCAATAGAGGATTTCGCGCGCGCTTCCGGTTTGTTGGGGGGGGCGCTCCGGGGGCGCGCTTTGCATGCCCAAGCGCCAGCCGATGAGAAGTCCCGCGGCGAGGACGAGGAAAAACGCGGCGGCTGTGACCGGGTGGAGTCTGTGGAGCTTCGCGTCATTCTGTCCGCCCTGAGCTTGTCGAGGGGCAGTCTTCGCGGGATCACGGGCAACGACCGGCTCAGCCCGAACGGATGGGGATTGTCCAGGGTTTTCTTTATTGCTCATGATGCGTTTCTCCGCCGCGCTGTTGCAGAAAATGAAGCCGGGCGCGCGTGGCGGCGCGTTCGGCTTCGAGATCGATGGCGCGCATCCGGGCGGCAAGTTGTTTTTCTCTTGCCAGGATGAATGTGGCGGCAGTGCCTTTGCCGCCGGAGAACGCTGCTTCGGCAAGTGCAATCCCGCGATCCAGCAAGGGCAGGGTTTCTTGCGTGAGACGCAGCAGCATCGCGCTGAGGGCGGCTTCTTCGGCCAGCAATTCTTCGCGTTGACGCGCGAATTCCGCTTTTCTCAGGCTATGTTCGGCTTCGGTGCCGACGAGTCTTGCGCGCGCCGCCGCGATGCGCGGGTTTTGGCGCGTACCGGCAAATATGGGCAGCGAGACGCCGACTTTCGCCATCATCATGGATTTCCCCATGGCATCCTGGCCGAAGCCGACTTCCATGTTCCAGTCCATATCCCTGTCAGCCAGCGCCATCAGCAGTTCCGCCTCGGCCACGTCGATGCGCGAGCGGCTCGCGCGCAGTTCGGTTTCCGGGTCGGCTTCCGGGGCATCCGCTGTGCCGGGGAGTGTCATTGGCGTGTTTTGCACCCAGGGGGGCAATGCGCCGGTGGCGGTTTCAGCGGACGCCAGCGGGCCGGTCCAGCGCGTCAGGCGGGCATGGACAAGCCGGATGTCGCGCCGCAGAAGATCGAAAGCGTCGTCGAGTTTTTGCCGGTCGAAAAGCGTCTCCATTGCCATGCCCGCGCCGCCGCCGCCCGCCAGCATGGATGTCGCCACAGCCTGCCTGCGCTGTATTTCATCGGCGTTCGCTTGTAGAAGCGCCTCTTTTTGCGTCAGGAAATACAGCTTCAGCCAGAGCAGGCTCACTTCCCTGCGGGCGGCAAGCTGCGTGTATTCCCGTGTGCGCGCACTGCCTTCGCGCGCCGCCGCCGCCTTTTGGCGTTCGGCTTCCCGCTTGGAGGCGGCTGGAATCGCCTGCATTACGCCGATCATGCGCTTGCTGCCATCTAGGCGATATCGCGTGTCGCCTTCCAGCGCGAAGTCATCGACCGAGAGGACGAGACGCGGGTCGGGCAACTGCCCGGTGGCTTTGGACAATTCCCCGGTGGCATCTTCGGTCGCCAGGCTGGAAAGGACTTCCGGCGCGCGCGCGGCGCGCGACAGGGCTTCGTCAAGGGAAAGCGCCGCGGCTTCCCCTTGCGCGAGGCAGAGCAGGCCGCTCATGAGGACGGCCATGCGATTGGGTTTCATGGAGACAACTCCCCGCAACATTGGGTGACCGGCGTTCAAGTGAACGCCGGAGAAGGTTTTACGCGCACGGAGGCGCGGAACCGTTCGGTGTCAGGCTGTCGGGATCAGGCGTGTTGCCGGGGCGGGCGGTAGATGCCCGTAGTGCGGGAGAGGAGGCGCAGGGAAGGCAGGAAGAGGGGGGTTTCCCGCGCGTGGGGCATGACCGGAGAAAATGCCGTTGTGGAAAGGATGCCCACGAAGCCGGTGCAGCAATTGTGCTGAGGCTGTGCTGCGTCAGCGGGCGCATCGTGCCGGTCATGCGAACCGGCGTCGCTGTCCATGGCGTCATGGCATGTTGTCATGCTATGTGAACCTGAACCGGCAGCATCCTTTGCGCCGAAGGCAAGCGCCGCGCCGCCTGGAAACGTGGCGAGCATGACGCAGAAGGCCAGCAGGAGGGAAAGGAATTTCCGGAAACGCATGCGCGTTATATAGCAGGATGTGGCATGGATCGTCAAGCTGGGTATTTTTGTTCAAGTTTTTGCATTTTTATAGATATAGCTTTGAATCGAAGCTGGCCTTATTATGCGCCAGATGCGCAAATATTGTCCACGGGGGGGACTGTCATGGCCGGTAATCACTATAAAGATTTAGATATTATTTCGTTTTACGGAAAAATGGAAAAAGCATCTGACTGGCTGATCGAAAATGTTTTGCCGATTGGCTGGCTTATGCTTCTCACGGGAATGTTTTGGATTGGTGATCGTTCGTATTACCACAAGCTTTATTACATATCGCTGTTGACGCCGAGTGTATTGGCGATTTTTTTGTACCCTTCGCGCCTGAGAGTTTTGTTTTCTTTTCGTCTGATCACTGCCTTTATATTGTTCGTTTCTTATGCAATGCTGTCCATATTATGGTCTGGCACAGATGAGTCTATAATTTCGCTGATAAAAAGGCCGTTTTACGTGTTGTTCCTGCTTTTTTCCGCTGGGAGGTTGGCCTTGAAATCGCCAGAGCGTCTGATGCGCAGCCTTCAACTCAGCGCCATTATCGTAAGCCTGATCGGCCTTGTGTCGCTTGGCCTGTATCTTTGCGATGGAACATCGAGCCGTCTCACAGGCTATGGCGCCTTGTATAATTCACTACTCAGTTCGCACGTATACGGTTATTTCATGGCATTC
>JAIRWW010000016.1 GCA_031268685.1 Azoarcus sp. | reverse complement strand
CCGCAGCAGCCAGCGCCGCAACGGGTTTTTGCCGGCGCGGCGATAACGTTTGACGTAATAGCCAGTACCGCCGATATCGACGCGGATCGTTTCGCTCTGCGGGTCCTGCGAAATGGTCTCGCCGCTCAGGGCGAAGACGGCATCGAGCGAGCCGAATGCGCGAGCCGTTTCGCCGCCGTCGTAGGGAGGAAGCAGCCGCCAGGACGTTTTCATCGGAAAGTGGAAGTCGGGGACAAGAAACCAAGCCCCTTACAGTCGAAATCGCTCATGGTGCGGCATTAAGCGTCTCTGTGGGCAAGATTTTTCGTCGGTAGCGTTCGGCCAGCCGCAGGGTTTCGTGCTCTATCCATTTGAACAGAGCTTTTTGGTCCCGCAAGACATTGCGTATTGGAGCGTCGAAATAGACGCGCAGAAACCGAAACAGATCGCGCCGGGTCAGGCCGATTTCGAGCGCCGAAAAATACAGCCCGGCCAAGTCCTTGCGCCGCCAGCGCACTGGCAGCGGGCGGGCGTGGATTTGGGCGCGGTGCAGGTCGATCAGTGACAAGCGCAGCGCCGTGGGCGCAGGCGGCGGATCGGTGTGGAGCAGGAAATGGCACAGGTAGAAGTCGCGGTGATTGACCCGGCCTTCGTGCATTCGCCGTGCCATTTCTGCCACACGGGCGATGAGGGCGCGCTTGAGCGCGGGGGCGGGCGGCGTGTGCGCCCAGTCGCGGCAATAGTCTTCCAGGCTGATGGTGGGCGCCAGTTCTTCTGTGGCGATGAAAGAATGCCTGCGTGCCGGATTGATGCCGCGCTCGCCGAATGCGACCGCGCGCAGGGCCTCGACGCCGAGTTCTGCAAGGCGTCCGGCGGCGCGCCACTCATTGCGCGCGCCAAGTACTGGGCGGTGCAGGCTGACGAGATTCTTGAAAATCTCAGCCCAGCCGACGCCGCGATGGATTTTGACGAAATAGCCCTGCCCGTCGATTTCGATGCGCAGGGTGCGCCGCCCGGCCAACTCGCGGAATACTTGCCCTTGCAGGGCTTCGACCTTTGCGAAAGGGTCGCATCCGGCGCACAGCCGGTCGAAAGGCGGACGGAGGACGGTTTCGTTCATGCGTTTTCCGGCGGCTTGCCTTCGTGGTTCAGGATGAAATCGGCGGCTCTTTCGTGCAGGCTGTAAAGGTCAGCCTGCCCGGCAAAAGCGAGCGCCCGGCGCGAGCAGCACGCGCGCGCTTCGGGGTCGGCGAGCAGGGCGGCAAGCGCGGCATCGAATTCCTTTTGCGCGAAAGGCGTGGCGACGAGACGGCCCGCGCCAGCTTTGGCAATGTAATGCGCATAGCCGCATACATCGGTGGCGAGCACCGGCAGACCGGCGACCAGGGCTTCGAGAAGGACGGTGCCGGTATTTTCGCTGTATGCCGGGTGAACCAGCAGATCGCCGCCGAGCAGGAAGCGCGGCACGTCCTCGCGGCCTTGCAGGATGGCGACTCGTTCGCCAAGGCCGAGCGCCCTGGCTTGGCGCAGGAATGGGCGCGGGTTGTCGTCGCCCAGGGCGATGAGGCGCGTGCGTGCGCGCAGTGCTTCGGGGAGCGCGGCCAGCGCCTGGATGCTGCGGTCGAGTCCCTTGGTCTTGAAACCGGAGCCGATTTGCAGCAGCAGGAGATCACCGTCGCCCAAGCCGAATTCAGCGCGGAACGCGGCGCGGATGGCGGGTGCGTCCGGCGGCGCGCGGCGGTCGGGCGAGATGCCCGGCGGCAGCAAATGGAAGCGTTCCGCCTGCGTGCCGTAATGGCGCATGAAGAACGGCTGTTGTATGCCGGAAATCATCAGAATTTCGCTGCGGCTTTCGGGCGCGAACACCGCGCGTTCCCAGGCGGCGAAGTGCTGGTAGCGCCCGCCCAGCCGGTAAAGCGGCTTGCGCAGGCTGCGGGCCATTTCTTCGTAACAGGAATCGGCGGCGTAATAAATGTCGAGTCCGGGCATCTTGTTGAAACCGATGACGCGGTCGACAGGCCGGTGTGCGAGATCGGCTTCGACCCAGGCGCTGAATTTGCGGTAACGGCAGTGGTTCCACCACGCCCGCGCCGGGACGCGCACCAGATCGAATCCCGCCGGGAGATCTCCCCGCCATTCCAGCGTGTAGACGCGGATGTCGTGGCCGCGCGACTGGCATGCGAGCGCGATGCGCAGAAAATCGCGTTGCAGTCCGCCGAACGGAAAGTACTTGTAGAGGCAGAATGCCAGTCGCATTGCTATGATATCGGGGCCGCCTGATCGAAGGCCAACAGTCTAGCAGCTTGCCGGGTAGCCGTCTTTTTATGTACATGCTCAATGCCCTGGGTTCGGCCCGCCCCGGTTGAGTATGCGGAAGCAGGACAGGGGGGGCCAACAGAACAGACAGGGAAAGCAAACAGGAAAATGCAATTATTCTTTATCGAATGGAGGCAATGTTATTGCTTCGACAATTGAGGCGCTTGCGGCTTGTTGACAAAAGCGACCATCACGTAACTGATGGTCATCAACAAATACCAGGCCGTAATTTTGCTAAAGGACACCATATGCCACCCATCTTTCTGGTTGGGGTAAATCCAGGCATTTGTAACTGTCCCGATATTCTCCGCAAACCAGATAAACAGCGCCACCAGGAAAAATCCCAGAAGAAGCGGCATGCGCCGATAATGGCGATGTATTCTGAAATACACCCATGTCCGGCCAAAAGCCAAGGCCAACAGCGCAAAAATAAGCCAGCGAAAATCGTAGATATAGTGGTGCGTAAAAAAATTGACGTAGATGGCGATTGAAATTGCCGCCGTCACCCAGAGTGGCGGATGATGAGTAAACGACAGATCGAACAGCCGCCATGCCCGCGCGATGTAAGACCCGACCGTCGCATACATGAACCCGGAAAACAGCGGCACACCGCCAATCTTCAGAAATCCGGCTTCCGGGTATTGCCATGATCCTACATGTACCTTGAAAATTTCCATGGCCGTGCCGATGACGTGGAACATCAATATCACCTTGGCTTCTTCCCAGGTTTCCAGACGAAACCGCAA
>JAIRWW010000006.1 GCA_031268685.1 Azoarcus sp. | reverse complement strand
GGGCGGGAAATCCCCAAGCTCATCGACGACCTCGTGCCCAAACTGCTGCCGATTTCCACTGTGCAGCGCGTGTTGCAAAACTTGCTCGCCGAAGAAGTCAACATCCGCGACATGCGCACCATCATCGAAACGATGGCCGAACATGCGCCGCACACGCAAGATGCCACCGAACTTACCACCTGGGTGCGCGAGGCGCTGGGCCGCGCCATTATCCAGGGGCTGTTTCCCGGAAATTCCGAGTTGCAAGTCATGGCGCTTGAACCGGGCCTTGAACGTATCTTGCTGCAAGCCATGGGAACGGGCGGCGATGGCGCCATAGAGCCGGGACTTGCCGATACCCTGCTGCGCCAGACGGCCCAGCTTGCGCAGCGCCAGGAAGAAATCGGTCTGCCGGCTGTATTGCTCGTCCCGGCGCAATTGCGCATGCTGCTTTCGAGATTCCTGCGCCGCGCCGTGCCCTCGCTGCGGGTCATTGCCAACAGCGAGGTACCGGAATCGCGCACGATCCGCGTCACCGGCATGGTGGGACAAAACGGGTAGGGCGCTTGGGCCTGGCGGAAAATTACACCCTTTACGATTCCCGGCGGAGTACCCTCTTTTGCGCTTGGCGGATGACTCGCGCAAACGGAATTGTTGCGCGCCGTCCTGCGCCAGCCGCGGCGCTCATGCCCCAAAAACCGATAACAGGCTTTGACATGGAAACCACGACGCCCCCCATCTTCATCTTCGTCGGCCACTCGAACGCAGGCAAAACCACTTTCGTCGAGCGGCTCATCCCGGAGCTGACACGGCGCGGACGCCGGGTCGCAACCATAAAGCACGCGCACCACACAGTACGGCTCGACACCGAAGGCAAAGATAGCTGGCGCTACAAACAGGCGGGCGCGGCCCTCAGCATGCTGGTGACGGCGAACGCCCTGCAATTGGTGGCGGACACTGGCGATGGCCGCGAACCGGCGCAACTGGCCGGACGTTTTCTGGGCGAAGCCGACATCGTGCTTGCCGAAGGCTTTTCGCATGCGCCCGGCCCCAAAATCGAAGTGCTGCGACGTGAAACCGGCAAGCCGCCGCGCTGCGGCGTCGAAGACGGCCTGATTGCCATCGTCACCGATTGCGATGAGGTGTACCCGGAACTACCGCATTTCGCGCTCGACGACATCGTGGCAGTGGCTGATTTTCTAATGCGCCGGACATGATCGACGATTGCACGGCGCTGATCCTGGCCGGCGGCGATTCCCGCCGGATGGGCCGCGACAAGGCCGTTCTGCGACTTGGCGGACAAAGCCTGCTGCAACGCACGATCAACCTGATGCAAACGCTTTTCCCCGTGGTATTGCTCAGCGTCCGCCAGCCTCGCGGCGGACTCGACGCCAGCATTACGCAAGTCTGCGACGGTATTTCGAGCGCTGGGCCGCTTGCCGGACTTTACGCCGGATTGCGGCGCGCGACGACGCCGTGGGTTTTCGCTGTGGCCACGGACATGCCTTACCTGCGGGCGGAAACCATCCTGCAATTGGCGGCGCGGCGCGGCGCGCATCAGGCCGTCGTGCCCATCGCAGCCGGACATCCCCAGGCACTGGCCGCGTTTTACGCCGTCTCGGCGCTGCCAGCATTCCAGGCCGCGCTGGACGGCGCGGAAAACCGCAGCCTGCAAGCGGCGCTGGCCGCGCTCGATGTCTGCCGCGTCGACGAACGCAGCCTGTGCGACGCCGATGCAAACCCGCAAAGCTTCATCGACCTCGACACCCCCGAAGACTTCGCCAGGGCGCGGCGGTATTTCGGGAGATATACCCCGCAAGGAGAATGACAAAACCATGAACGAAAAACCCGCGAAACCTTCGCCCTCATCCTCACCCCTTTCCGAGGGCCTTTCCGTCCGGGACGCGCAAGCTTGCATTCTCGACAAGGTAACTGCCATCGGCACGGAAGATGAAAATATCGCGCTCGAACGAGCGCTTGGCCGGGTGCTGGCCGCTGACGTTCGTGCCGACCGCGACCTGCCGCCCCGCGACGTTTCCGCAATGGACGGCTACGCCGCGCGCGCCGCCGACATTGCCGATGCGCCGGTGACGCTGAAAATCGTCGACGACATTCAGGCGGGGAACAGCCCCCGCGTCACGCTCCAGCGCGGGCAATGCGCCCGGATCATGACCGGCGCGCCAGTTCCCGACGGCGCCGACACCGTCGTCAGGGTCGAAGACACCCGTCCCGGCCAGGATGGCGAAGTCGAAATCCTCGTCCCGGTCAAGGTGGCCACGGACATCCGCCGCCGCGCCGAAAACATGCGCCAGGGCGAAATCGTACTGGCCGCCGGAACCGCCATCGGCCCTGGTACGGTCGGCGCGCTGGCGACGGCAAAACAAGCCGCGGTCACAGTCCATCGCCAGCCGCGCGTCGCCATCCTGTCGAGCGGCAACGAACTGGAAGCCCTGTGCGAACCATTCGACCCAAGCAAGATTCCGGATGCCAACACCTACGCGCTGATGGCGCAAGTGCAAGCCCAGGGCATCGAACCCGAACTCCTCGGCATCGCCCGCGACGACCCCGCCGAACTGTCCGGATTCCTCAAACGGGGGCTTGGCCACGATCTGCTGCTCGTCTCGGGCGGCACTTCGGTTGGCGTGCACGACCATGTGCGGCCCACGCTCGCGGCGCTGGGCGTCAGCATGCATTTCTGGCGCGTCGAAATGCGCCCGGGTCATCCCCTGGCCTTCGGCACATTGGGCCGCAGCCTCGTTTTCTGCCTGCCCGGCAACCCCGTTTCCAGCATGGTGTGCTTCGAGCAATTCGTCCTGCCGGCATTGCGCGCGATGCTCGGCCACCGGCGTCTGTTCCGGCGCACGCTGACCGCAAGCCTGGCCCATTCCATCAAATCCAGGCCGGGCCGCATCGAATTCATGCGCGTAAAGCTCACACGCAAGGCCTCCGGCATCTACGAAGCGTCTTCCGCCGGTTCGCAAAGCAGCAGCGATATGCTGAGCATGGCGCGCGCCGACGGATTGCTCATCGTGCCGAGTGCCAGCAAAGAGCTGGCCGCGGGCGAAACCGTCCGGGTGCAATTGCTGGAGACCGGCGCTTATCAAGACGAAGCGGAATTGGGAGACGAATCATGAACAAAGCGCGCATCGGCATTGTCACCATCTCCGACCGGGCGAGCCGCGGCGAATACGAAGATCGAGGCGGCCCCGCCATCCGGGACTGGCTGGCCAATGCGCTGGCAAGCCCATGGGAAGCCGTCCCCCGCCTCGTCGCCGACGAAAAAACACACATCGAAACCGTATTGCGGGAACTGAGCGATAGCGAAGCCTGCTGCCTGATCGTAACTACCGGCGGCACAGGCCCCGCGCCGCGCGACATAACGCCGGAAGCCACCGAAGCAGTCTGCACGAAAATACTGCCGGGTTTCGGCGAACGGATGCGCGCGGCATCGCTCGCCTCGGTGCCGACAGCGATCCTGTCCCGCCAGAGCGCCGGTATTCGCGGCAAAAGCCTCATCATCAACCTGCCCGGCAAACCGGCGGCCATCGATGAATGCCTGCGCGCGGTATTCCCCGCCGTACCGTATTGCATCGACCTCATCGGCGGCGGACGCCTCGAAACCCGCGCAGAGTTTTGCGCCGCATTCAGGCCGACTTAATCGAGTGGACGACACGGAGCGTGGGGTGGAGCGTTCGCGCGACTGCCCCGCCTCTCCGCCATCAATCGGGCAAAAAAATCTGCAACAAATCATTGAGAAACCGCTGGCCCCGCGCCGTCGGACGCAGGCGATTCCGGGAAAGATCCAGCAGCCCGCGTGCGCGGGCCGTGGCCAGTCCGGCTGCGGCGGCGCTCAGCGGCAAGCCGGTTCGCTCGTGGAAAAGCCGCAAGGGAACCCCGTCAGACAGGCGCAACGCATTCATCATGAACTCGAATGGCAATTCCGCCGCATCGACCGTATGCCGTTCCTGGACGAAATCGCCGCGAGCCGAGCCTTCGAGATAACGGCCCGGATGCCGGTGGCGGGCTTCGCGCACAATACTGCCGGGCATCGTGAGCTTGCTGTGAGCGCCGGGGCCGAGGCCGAGATAATCGCCGAAAGTCCAGTAATTGAGATTGTGGCGGCATTGCTGTCCGGCGCGCGCGAAGGCGGAAACTTCGTAATGCTCAAAGCCTGCGGCGGCAAGCCGCGCTTCAATGGCTTCCTGCATATCGGCGGCGGCATCGCCGCTCGGCAAAGCTGGCGGATCGTGGGCGAACGGCGTGCCCGGCTCGATGGTGAGGTGATAGCAGGAAAGATGCCCCGCACCGAAAGCGAGCGCCGCATCCAGATCGGCCAGCGCCATGGCGAGCGTCTGGCCGGGAAGCGCATACATCAGATCGAAATTCACGCGCTCGAAATGGGAAAGCGCATCCGCCGCCGCCCGGCGCGCGCCATCGCCGTCATGAATACGGCCAATGCGGGCGAGCATTCCGTCATCGAAACTTTGAATGCCGAGCGACAGCCGGTTGACGCCCGCGGCGCGATAAGCGCCGAAACACGCGGCGTCAGTCGCGCCGGGATTAGCCTCAAGAGTAATTTCGACCTCTGGCGCGAGCGGCAGGCGGGCGCGCAATGCGTCGAGCAGCTTTTCCAACACCGGGACAGGAAGCAGGCTGGGCGTGCCGCCGCCGATGAAAATACTATGGACGCGCCGCCCCCATATTTGCGGCAGCGCCGCTTCAAGATCGGCCACGACAGCATTGCCCCAGGCGTCGGCTGGAATCCCGCCGTCGCGCGGCGCATGCGAGTTGAAATCGCAATAGGGGCATTTGCGCACGCACCAAGGGAAATGAATGTAGAGCGCAAGCGGCGGCGCGGAGAACGATGCCGCGGAATCGCCGCTGGGAAGCGTCTGCTTAGTCATGCGGCGCAAGCATATAGAGCGGGCGTGGGAAAGCTCTGTCGAGAAATATTGCATCTAAGGAAAAATTCATCCAGGACTTCGTCGCTGCCTGGGTCAAGGTGATGAACCTCGACCGCTTCGATCTCGCCTGAGTTGTGGTTTCGGGACTGCGGTCGTTTTGGGAGAGATGGCTGTGGATGGATTTTAGTCGTCGGCTTGACTTGTTGCCGGTACATTGCTGCGTCGGAAAACCGCGGCGCTACACCCTCGTTTATTCTTGAAACTGGCAAGCAAGTGCAGTCCTTTCTCCTGCAATTGTTTAATTTGATGGTCCAACTGGCGCTGGCAACCAAGATCAAGAGCAAAATATTCATATGATTCATCGCCTTCAATAGCCAATGCAGTTTCTTTGTCTTGATCCCTGTTTTTGTAAACATACCCCCACTGTGCATAATATCTTATACGTGCGTCTTCAAAATAGATCCGGTCTTCTTTTGAAAGATTATTACCTATCCATATTCCAGCATCCCGGATAAAAGTTTTGGGTTCCGATAAGGAGACGGAATTTGAAATCGCAAGCGTGATTGAAAGTATAATGATGGGCAAAAAGGTCTTTGGGTATTTGTTTACAATGTAATGAATACCGGCAGAAATTCTTGGCAGGAACAAGAAGCCAAGGAAGGCAATAAATCGCCCTGAAATGAACAAAGTATTAATTAAAAATATCAACAGAATTCCGCAATAGCCGATAGCTGCAATAGTTAAATGATCCCAAGTTAATGCTCGGGCTTTCCTTGGTAAGCGCCAGCCCAGCACCCATGGGATGCTGAAAATGCCAAGTGCCGATATGATTTTACTAATCAGGTATCCACACAGACCTAAAAAAAGCAATTGTTCTGAGTTTTTAGATGTATATTTAGGCAATTTCAAGGCTACATATTGGGAAAAATCTGAAAAATTATTAAGTATTTTTAGTGGATCAATACGACTTACAAAACTTGTTACTCTGCCGTCTGGCAATAAACCATGATGCAATAAATAAAACAAAACTATTGCCACAGAAGCTAGACTCCCAAAAGCTACAGCGATTTTAAGTGTCTTCCCCTGGATGCGAGAAAATTCGGTGATGGCAAAAACGATGAAGATATAAACAGCTTCAAAGCGAAACGCAGCTGCAATAACTGTGCTCAGACATACAAACGACAAACGGTAGATGCGGTGCGCATCCTCCAGTTTATACATGCTCCATAAGGCCAGCATGGAAAAACACCAGAACCCATTTTCACGCAAAACCTCGCCGCGATATTCGTTGAACGCCGGAATAGTAAGGACGATTAATGCGGCCCAGCCAGTAAGATCAGGGCGGGTTTTTCTGACAATGTCAACTGACAGAAGACAGGCAATGGCCGTCATGGATTCGCATGATAGCCTGGCGATGATTTCAGGAGGAAATCCTGATAGTCTGGAAATGATTCCAATCAAAAGAGAGTACCACGGCCAGTCGAATAATTCTAAGGCACTAGATACATCCAAAACAGACGAATCAGTGGCAATGCTTAGATAGAGCGAAGCATCCCGTCCTAATATGGGATTGCTTAAGCTGGAAATCAATGATAGAAAAATACTGCCCAGTAAAACTGTCGGCAATATAAACTGTAAGCCAGCTTCTTGTTTTGTAAATTGATTGTGTATATGCCTACAAATTTCCTTCGATGCACAAGAAATTGTTGATGCGACTTTTCCTATAAAAAACATGTGTTTCAATCCTTTGATGTTTGTGATAATCACAATATGCCCTGCGATGCTTTTGTATGTTTTCTGAATTAGGCTAGGGTGCCTTGCTTGGCTTTTGAGAATAATGGGAAGGCAATTATTATCACAAGTTTAAGCCTGACCATAGACGAACTGCTTTACATGTGTAAGACCATTTAAGCAAGGCGCGCCAGTTTGTGCGCACTGCCTCACGATAATAGGATCGGGCGCTCTCCAGGTCGCCGGCAAGCAGGCAAGTGCGGAACAATGACAGGCAGCGCTGGGTGCGATAAGCGGGCTTGAGCGATTGCAGATCGTCGGGCAAGCTGGAAAAAACCTCGTCTACCAAAGACAAGCCAATTTTGCGGGCCGAATTTGCATTGTGACGCATACTGTCTGGGTGTTTATAGATGCGAGCCAGTAACAAATCCAAAACACCGATTTTTTCTTGGGCCAACGCATAAGCAAACACGGGAACATCCTCACTTTGCCGCAGATGTTCAGGGTAGGGGCGTTTCATCAACAGCTCACGTGAAAACACGCAGGCACCATTGCTGAGGGGAATTTTTTTGTCCAGCAGGTAGTGGCGCAGGCGTTTGCGAAGCTTGCATGGAACTGCGCTGGCTGGGTACTGGCGCTCGCTGCCATCAGGCTGTATCGCGATGTGGCCTGCCAGCCAGAAATTGACATCTGGTTGTTTGCGTAGATGGTCGCAAAGCCTTGGCAACATACCTGCCGCCAGTTCGTCGTCGGCATCCAGAAATAGCACAAAGCGTCCATGAGTCAATCGTGTACCATGGTTTCGCGTCGATGCAGGGCCGCTATTATCCTTGCGGATGCCTTGGAACCGTTCTCCATAGAGTTTAGATAAAACGGCAAAAACTGCGGGGGCATCGTCGGAAGACCCATCGTCGATCACCAAGAGTTCGACTTCTTCTGAAGCCTGTTCAAGTACCGATGTGACTGCGCGACGGAGTACGTTTGCATAGTTGTAGGCAGGAATGACAATGCTGAGCAATGGATTGCCTGCCGCTTTTTTATCCATGCCTACACTCTTCCATCGCCTAAACTTACGCATGATAAAGCAAGTTGCATTTGCGCTCAAGATTCACGGCGGCCTAAGTATTATGTCATTTGTGTCGGTTGAATTATGCTGTTGAGATTTTAGCGCAGTGTCACTGTACTTTGCCCGGGGGGATGCCGAAAAAATGGCGCGCAGAGAGTGCCGAAGATTTGACAACCGTGCGCTGCGCCGCGCATACTGCGCGCCCGTTTTGTTCAAACCGATTTCCCGAAGGAGATTTT
>JAIRWW010000315.1 GCA_031268685.1 Azoarcus sp. | reverse complement strand
ATCCTCATCGACGAGGAAGGACGACGTGCGCGAATCTTCGCCGCCAATTCCGCCGCTACAGCCAAGCACCGTAAGTTTCATGGACTTTTCCGCCCAGCCCGCTTCCGAGCCGCCGCCATTCTTCCGTCTGCACCGAGCCTATCATTCGCCCGCATGGCGCACGATGAAGGAAATCACAATATCCCCACGCACTTCAAGGGCGCAAGAAAAATTCCATTTTGATTCCAGCAATTTCGATGATGTCATGATCGTTGAGTTTATGTGCCTGTGCATCGAGTTGTTCGCCATTTACCGAGGGATAAGCCTTGCCTTCGACATGGGTTATGAAATAGCCATGCTCGCGCCGCGTTATGACCGCTACCTGATGGCCGGGTTTGCCAAGGGTAGTAACGGATTTACTCAATTCAAGCTCCTGCCCGACATTGACACCATTCAGCACCTGTATCACACCGACGTGTTCGAACAAGTGTCTGATAGAACTGGTCTCCTCGGCGTGCTCAAGCGACGGCGAAACCGTCGTCCGGGCCGCAGACGCCCCGGCTGGGGGGGGCGGCTCCACCGGCTCCACCGCACTGGCATCGAAGGGCTTCAGCGCCGCAGTATCGACCAGTTCCGTCGCAGACACGCCCTGCGTGGAAGCATCGCTCAGGTATTTGATGCGATATTTACCCAGTTCGATCACATCGTTGTTGTGCAGGACGTGCTTCTTGACCGGCTGCCCATTTACGTAGGTGCCGTTGGTGCTGTTCAGATCTTCGAGAAAGGCGTCGCCGAGGATATGGGTAATCACTGCATGCAGGCCGCTTATGGAAAGGTTGTCGATCTGTATGTCGTTGACCGGCTTGCGGCCAATAGAAGTCCTCTCCCTGGTGAGCGCGATCTCCTTGAGTACCAGTCCGTCCATACTGAGAATCAACTTCGGCATTGAATGCATCCATCCTTCATGTCGCACGCTGCACGCCCGGCATTTACTGGCAGCTTCCATCACAATCCATGAGTGCGCCCGACAAACCAGGCAACGATGACAGAGATATTGTCACGCCCGCCGCCTGCCTTGGCGGCATCTATCAGGCTAACGGCTATATCTTCCGCCGACACGGGCGCCCCAAGCAATGCAGCGATTTCACCCTCGCCCACCATGTCTGTCAAACCATCGGAGCACAATAGCAAACGATCATCCGCCTGTAACGCACAAATGCCCGTGCCGGGTTCCACATCGTTCTGTATTCCGAGTCCGCGCGTAAGCAGCCCGCGCCAGGGAAGGGTTTGCGCCATATCCGCCGAAATCCGGCCCGCATCCACAAATTCCTGCACTATGGTGTGATCACGCGACAGCCGCATAAGCTCGCCGGCGCGCAACAAGTAAATACGCGAATCGCCGATATGCGCATACGCGACCTCGTCCGGACTGAGCAACGCACCCACGAAGGTCGACCCCATCACATCGCTGCCGAAAGACTGCATGGCAGTGGTACGAATGGCGGCATTGGCATCGGCGATGCCCGCGGCGAGCAGCCAGGCGCGATCATGACACTGATCATCCTCGCTCTTTTCCTCATCGCACCGCAAACAGTCCAAAACGTAATTCACGGTCAGCGCCGATGCCAAATCGCCCGAATGATAACCGCCCATGCCATCGGCCAGCAGCAGCCAGCCTCGTTCAGCATCAGCCCAAACCGTATCTTCGTTGCGCTCCCGAACCAATCCGACATCAGTGCGCACAGCGCATTCGAGCGCCAGCCCCATTTCCCCAAATCTCCCGCTGCTATTGGGCATAAAGCCGTATCCCCCTTCAGGCGCATCCAAAACTTTGTGCATTCTAGCAGTGACAATGTCTATTTCTCGATACACTCGCATAATGATTCATTCTGAGCTAACCACGCGATCATCCCACGATCCACCCTGCCCCATATGACCGCAATGCGGTACGATATCAGGTAAATAATTTTGGCCCCCGCCACCACTAGGCAAGCAAACATGGATTCAAGACGAACTGGAATTGCCATTCTGCTCGCAGGCACACTTGCGACCTGCCTGCCATTAGATGTTTCCGCCAAACCCAAGGCTTCGCAGCCCGACCCCGTGGATGCTGCGCAGCAAACAGAAGTCCTGGCATTACAGACGCGCGTCCGCGAACTTGGAGAAATGCAGGCTCGTTTGCTCAAGCAGGTGGAAGAGCAAGCCCAATTGCTGGAGCAGGTCAAACAGGCGGCTGCTTCGCGGTCCATTGTCGCGCCCGGATCGCTTTCTGCCATCCCGCCGACAGACGCCATGCCCCTCCAGGAAGAAGCCGAGGATCATTCCCGGTTCGATTGGGTGCTCGGCGGAATTACCGCCTTTGCCTGTATCCTTTGCGTCATCCTGCTGATGCGGATACGCCAGCCTGAAGCCGGAAGCGCACTGCGGCACTACAAAGACGCGGACGCATCGCTCGATGATTTCCCCGATCTCGATGTGGAAGCTGTCGTGCCGCCACCGGTTCATCCCATGCTGCCCGCCCTGCCGGACTGGGACCCGGCCTCGCCCGCACTCGATTTACAGGCCGCCGAAGTCTTGACGCAAGAAGACAAAACGCAGACCCACGATTCGACCATAGAACTAGCCGAAATCATGTTGAGCTTTGGCCGCATCAACAGCGCCGCCGAAGCCTTGGCGAATTTCATCGAAAACAACCCGAAGGCGGCAATAGCCCCGTGGCTCAAATTACTTGAGGTTTACCGCGAAAGCGGCCAGCGCGCCGAATTCGACAAAATCGCCCACAACCTGAACAAGACCTTCAATGTACGAACCGTCGACTGGAATAATTTCATCGAATTACGCAACCCGGCGCATGGCCTCGAAGAAATGCCGCACATCATGCTGCGCTTGCAGCAACTTTGGGGATCGCGCGAATGCCAAGCCTATATGCAATACCTGCTGCGCGATAACCGGGACGAAACCCGGCACGGCTTTTCGCTGACCGCCATTGACGACATCATTTGCCTCAACACCATTCTCGAACACGATCTCGGCCCCTACACCGGGCCGCTAGATGCCTTTTCCAGCGACAACACAGAGGAAAACGCGCCCCAGACCGAGACCGACAAAAAAGAAGATCAACAAGCGGCGGGCGAAACGGAAAGCGCGTATATAAAAAAGATCCTTGCAGAAAAAAGCGGCGAGCAGGCAGAAGCGGAGCCAGAACTGAAGTCGGAGCCAGAACCAGAGTCCGCACAAGAGCCTGAACCGCCGCATGAAAGCGACGGCAAGCCGTAAAAGAACACTTGGGCGATTTCTCATCCGTTCAGACTGAATCTAGTTAATCCACTGATTCCATGGACAATACCCTTCGGCAGCCTCAGGTCGAAGCACATTGCCATAACTTTCTGAACATCATCGGCGGCGGATTGGCAGGCTGCTCAAAAATCGATGGCAATCTCCCCTCTGGGGATGACTAATGCAAATCCCCGTCCGGCGGCACAGGCAGCACCGCTATGCCTTCGTCGATCAGATCTTCGAGTTCATCGCGCGAGGCTTTCCCGCGAATCGAGCGCGCATTGTTTTCTTCGTAATGGATGCGCCGCGCTTCTTCCGGGAAACGCCTGCCCACATCCTCGGCCCCGTGCGCCAACTGGCGCAATGCAGCTACGACCCGCGCTACCAATACTTGCGGGCTGCCATCCGAAGGATAAGACGAAGTTTCCGGCGCGGAGGCGGCGCTGTGCGTCCGCAAGCGAGGCGCACTCGGCATACGGCGCACGGCGAGCGTGCCGCAAACCGGGCATGAAACAAGACCGTGCTCGCGCTGGGCGTCGAAATCGGCGGACGAAGCAAACCAGGCTTCAAAACGGTGGCTGTTGGAGCAACAAAGGTCGAGGACGATCACGGTAGGGACTCGGGCGCAAAACACAATCGAATCTGAATTCAAGACCAGCCGCAACAAAGACTCAAGACTCAAAGCTCCGGCAACCAGCATTTTTCCCACGCCGCGAGTTCCGGCAGGCAATCTCGCCCCATGCGATCAATTTCAGCCTGAAGGGCGCGATAAAGTTTGGCTAGCGCTGGCGTTTGCGCGGCGGGCAGGACGGGAACAAAACGCACACGCAATTTGCCCGCGGTTCGCTTGCCGCGAGCGGGAATACCCGCTTCGGTTATGCTCTGTTCGCGCATCTCCCCCGTACCGGGCCGGAGTTCGAGGTAACGCGGCCCGGCGGGCGAAGGCACGGCGACCATGCCGCCGCCAAGCAGCGTAAAAACGCTGACCGGACGCTCAAGCACGATATCGCAGCCATCGAGGGTGTAAAGCGAATGCGGCCGTAGCTGTATGCGCAAAAGCAGATCGCCAGGGCGGCCCTTGCCATCCGGCGGATAGCCCTCGCCTTCGAGGCGCAATTCATCGCCCGGAAGCACACCGGGCGGAACATTGACGGTCAACACGCGACGTTCAATCGACTCGCCGCTGCCCTTGCAATGCGGACAAGGAGTACGCCGGGTATAGCCGCGTCCGTCGCAAGCCTCGCAACGGAACAGGACGCGCCCATGACGCACTCGCCCACTACCCTGGCAACTGGCGCACAACTGGCTGTGTCCGGACTCGACATGACCCGCGCCACCACATTCCGCGCATTTACAACTGGACTCAAGAACGGTTTCGGCCTCACCGCCAAGGCAAAGCCGCTCGATTTCCAGTTCGATATCCTGATGGCGATCCTCACCGCGCGACACAGCCTTGCCCGCGCCGCCGCGCACCGGAACCCTCTCCAGCAAATAGTCGCAAGCCGTGGAAAGCCGAGCAAAAAACTCGCCCGCCCCAGGGGTGGAATTACGATCCGGGTGCCAGAGCATTGCCAGATGGCGAAACGCTTTCTTGATCGCCTCGGGGGATGCATCCGGGCCGACCCCGAGCAGCTTTCGCGCTTCGACCGCTTTCACTGTATAACCCCTCCGGCGCTCGGCCAGCCGCCGCACGCACTGTGCGGAAAAATCCTTCTGTGCGACAATCCGCCGCCTGCCCGGGTGGTGGAACAGGTATACACAGCAGACTTAAAATCTGCCGCCGCAAGGCTTACGGGTTCGAGTCCCGTCCCGGGCACCAAGTATTTGTTTTTCACGCTAACCAGAGCCTTGTCGTGTCATTTACATAAACCGCCGAGCCAGCCGCTTTTCTGGCATTTCCGGCAAGCCGCGATTGTATCTCCGGAACATACGCCCGAAAAACCATGACCATCGATATCCGCCCCATCACACCGGAAGATATTTTCGCCATCGTGACACTTGCCAGGGCCACCTGGCTCGACGCCTACGCCGGAATCATCCCGCGTGAACAAATAGACTACATGCTGGCGCAACGTTATGACCGCGCGGGACTGGAAGCCGATATCGAGAATCCGGAAAAATGGCTTCACCAAGCGCTCATCGACGGCGTCCTGGCAGGCTTCGCCGCCTGCGAAATATGCAATGAAGAATTCAAGCTCGACAAGCTCTACATCCATCCCGGCATGCAGCGCAATGGCGCGGGCGCGGCCCTGGTCGCACACGCGGCGGCGCTCGCCCGAGGCCACGGCCATTCCGGCATGATCCTGGCCGTCAACAAGCACAACGAGCAAGCCATTCGAGCCTATATAAAGTATGGCTTCCGCGTGCGCGACAAAATCGTGACACCCATCGGCGGCGGTTTCGTGATGGACGACTACATTATGGAAAAGCGCGTCTGACCGAACCACCGTTATCGTGGCGCGGAATTTTCGTGAGCGCGAAAACCTCGCAGCCAGCCAGCAATTTTCCCGTTTCCTGAAACGGCCTTTAATGCTCATGCCAGCTTGAGCTACAATGTAGCTCAAGCTCACGGAGAGTCATATGCCTGCAAATGCTGTTGTCCGCGCCCGCATTGACGAGCGCATCAAAAAAGAAGCTTCCCTCGTGCTGTCGGCGATGGGGCTTTCCGTATCCGACGCATTCCGTATCATGATGACTCGCATCGCAAGGGAAAAGGCGCTGCCCTTCGAGCCGCTAGTTCCAAACGCTGCCACCATTGCCGCAATGGAGGAAGTCCGCCAAGGCGGCCTGCCTAGCTTCACCAGTATTCAAGCGCTCATGGACGACTTGAATGCGGACGATTGAGCCTAGCAGCCAATTCCGCCGCGACTACAAACGTGAAAAGAAAGGCCGGCATCGCACCACGCTTGATGTCGGCCTGACTGCTGTCCTCAATGCGCTTGCTGCCAATCTACCGCTGGAGCCGCAGCACAGCGACCACGCCCTGACCGGCGATTGGAAGGACTACCGGGATTGCCATGTCAAACCAGATCTGGTGCTGATCTACCAAACACCTGACGCAGACACGCTGCGCTTGGTGCGCCTCGGCTCACATAGTGAACTTGGTCTATAAAATCAGGACGACGAACCGATCACCCCGAGCCATTCCCAAGGCCAGCCCCGCCAGCCCGACACATCCTTCCGCCGCCCAAATGCCGACATAGAACGCCTTCCGTCTGACACCAGCGCACGCGGCAAACCCAGGCTCCGGCCCCCTGCTCCGCGCCGAAATCGCGTAACGAAGGCTGCCGGAACGCCGTGGAACCAAACAACTACACCGCAAAAACCTGCTTCACCCGCAAGGTTTCATTACGCTCGGCAAGGCCAATCAGCCGGTCGATGTGCGGATGCCGTCCAGGGTTCTGGCGGGCATCCTCACTCTGTTCGCCGTATAGCTCCAAGCCTTTTTTCGCAGCCTCGGGCGTAATAGCGCCGTAGAGCTGGGCAAGATGGTTGTAGACCGCGAGCGAACCCGTCTGGCCGGACTTGTTTTCTATCGTCGCAACCACCTCGCCGCTGGCACCGATGAGATTCAGGCACGCGAGATGCGAGATGCCGGGCAAGGTTTTGAGCGTCTCGGAAAAATGCATTTTGCTTTCCATCTCCTCAAACCCGCCGCGCCAACTCGGCTGCCTTGCCCGTATAGCTCGCCGGAGTCATCAGCAGCAGGCGGTCGCGCTCGTCTTGCGGAATCGCCAGCGCGGCAATGAACTCGCGCAGAGCATCACGGGAAATACCTTTGCCGCGCGTCAATGCCTTGAGTTGTTCGTATGGATTGGCGATGCCGAAACGGCGCATGACCGTCTGCACAGGTTCCGCAAGCACCTCCCAGCAGGCATCGAGATCGGCGGCCAGCCGCACAGGATCGGCTTCGAGCTTGCCAAGACCGCGCAACATACTGGCCGCGCCGAGCACGCTGTGCCCGAAACCCACGCCCATGTTGCGCAACACAGTGGAATCTGTAAGGTCGCGCTGCATCCGGGAAAGCGGCAGCTTTTCAGAGAAATGGCGCAATACCGCGTTGGCCATGCCGAAATTGCCTTCGGCATTCTCGAAGTCGATCGGGTTGACCTTGTGCGGCATGGTAGAAGAACCGACTTCGCCTTCCTTGAGTTTTTGCCTGAAATAACCAAACGAGATATACATCCAGATGTCGCGGCAAGCATCAATCAGAATGGTGTTGGTTCGAGCGACGGCATCGAACAGTTCTGCCATGGCGTCGTGCGGCTCGATCTGGATCGTGTAGGGATTGAATTCCAGCCCTAGCGATTCAATGAAGCGTCGATTGAATGCTTCCCAATCGAAATCGGGCCATGCCGCAACGTGAGCATTGTAGTTGCCGACCGCACCATTGAATTTGGCAGTCAAGGCTATCCGCGCGACACCGTCCCGCGCTCGCAGCAGGCGGGCTGCGATGTTGGCGATTTCCTTTCCCAAAGTAGTCGGACTGGCGGGCTGGCCGTGGGTGCGCGACAGCATCGGCAAATCAGCGTGCCGATGCGCGAGTTCGCGCAGGCAGGCGGCGAGTTCGTCAAAAATGGGCAACAAGGCCCTGTCACGCCCGGCTTTCAACATCAGGGCATGCGAAGCATTGTTAATGTCTTCCGAAGTACACGCGAAGTGGATGAATTCAGACGCCGCCATCACTTCAGCGTTATGACCCAAGCGATTCTTGAGCCAGTATTCCACAGCCTTGACGTCGTGGTTAGTCGTGGCCTCGATCTCCTTCACCGCCGCGCTGTCGCCCTCGTCGAAGCCCGCCGCCACGGCATCGAGTTCAGCCACGGCCATAGGCGAAAACGGCGAAATCCCGGCTAAAGCAGGTTCAGCGGCAAGCGCTTTCAACCACGCGACCTCCACTCGCACACGATTGCGGATCAAACCATGTTCGGAGAAATACTCGCGCAACCCGGCGACTTTGCCGTGATAGCGGCCATCAAGAGGAGAAAGAGCGGTCAGGATAGAAACGGGCATGGCGAATTTTCCTAGTAAAAGTGTTATTTTACTGCCCGTGACCGGCCAGGGCCTGCCAATCGGCACTGGAACCGGACGCATCCGCCAAGTACATTCACGGATTCCGTGCGCCCTGAGACCCTCCTCCCGTGAAGACACCCGTCCCACACAACATCAACATCGAAGTCGCCTCCGAGTTCATCGCAGCCAAATCCAATCCCGGCGAGGACTACTACGCCTTTGCGTATCACATCATCATTCACAACAATGGCGTAGCGGCTGTCCGGCTCGTCAGCCGCCACTGGATCATCACCGACGGCAACGACCGGGTTCACGAAGTTCACGGCCTTGGCGTAGTCGGCGAGCAGCCCTGTCTCGCTCCCGGCGAAGTATTCCGCTATTCAAGCGGCTGCGTGCTCGACACTCCGGTAGGAACAATGCAAGGGCATTACCTGATGGAAACAAACGACGGGCAACGCTTTGAAGTGGAAATCCCCGCTTTCATGCTGGCCACGCCCGGAGTACTGCATTGACAAATACCGCAGCCCGGCATGCTTTTTGAAACCTGAACCCGTTTTTTTACGATGAACCAGACCACCAACATCCTCGTCGTCGGTATCGGCGGGCAAGGCGTAATGACCGCCTCGGAAATTCTTTCGGAAGCCGCCATAGCACAAGGCTATGAAGTCAAAAAAACCGAAGTCGCCGGCATGAGCCAGCGCGGCGGCGTCGTCTCTTCGCATGTGCGTTTCGGCCCCAAAGTGCTGTCACCAGAAATCGCGCCTGGCGAGGCGGACATCCTCGTCGGCTTCGAAGCCGCCGAAGCCATGCGCTGGAGCCATTACCTGCGCCCCGGCAAAACCGGAGGCATTGCGATGATAAACCGCCTGAGACTTGCCCCGCCCATCGTCTCGCTCGGCCTTTTTGACTACCCTGACGATCCAGTGGCCGCCGTTCGCGGACAGGGGTTTGAAGTGCACGATTTCGACGCTGGAGAAATCGCCCGCGGCCTGGGCGACTTACGGCTGGTCAACACCATCATGCTTGGCGCGATATCCGACAACCTGCCCTTCCCCGCCGAAACCTTGAAAGAATGCATCGTCACCCGTTTCCGCGCCAGAAAGCCCACGCTCGCCGAATTGAACGCCAAGGCGTTCGATCTGGGCAAAACAGCCGGAAAAAAATAGCACCCGCCATGAACATCGACATCGAAAAAATCCGCGCTTTCTTCGCCAACGACCGCTTCGCCGCGAACGCGGGCATGGTCATCGACTCGGTGACGGAAGACGAAGTGCAATGCAGCATGCCAATCATGCAAGAACATATGAACGCCGTCGGCACAGTACAAGGCGGCGCAATCTTTACGCTTGCCGATCTTGCGTTTGCGGTGCATTCCAACCTGCCGCTCATGTGCGGCGAAAAAACCGGCGTCACAGTGGGGCAATCAAACAGCATTTCCTACCTTGCCGCCGCCAAGGGCAAGCGCCTGATAGCACGCTCGGCCTGCCTTTCCCGCGGCAGGAACGTATCGGTTTTCCGCATCGAAGTGTACGACGACCAAGGGAATTTCATCGCCGACATGCGAGGGAACGGATTCACCAAAGCAGCGCGGTAAGCCCGCCGCCACCGCTGGATGCCCTGCCTCGCATCCCGGAATGAACCCACAACAATCATGCGCTCGCCACAAACACCATTGACTTCAAAACATCCGCCGCTATAATGCGCGATCTTCCGGCCAGTTAGCTCAGTTGGTAGAGCAGCGGACTGAAAATCCGCGTGTCCTTGGTTCGATTCCGAGACTGGCCACCAAAATTCAGCGCTCAACTGTTCTCAGTTGGGCGTTTTCATTTGTGCTTCCCGCATGACACGCGGGGTTCCCGGGCGACGCAGAACGCTTGGCCGGGAACCTGTAGACGAGGTTCGAAGGGGTGGCCGCAGTGCGCGCAAAGTCGGGCAGTCATCGTGGTCTCCATGCAAAGTCCGTATGGAGACCGCCACTGACCGTGGCGAAGGGCGCGAAGCGGCTGCCCTATAAAGGGACATTCAACGAGCGACGGTATTCAATACGGGTGCCAATGCCACGCTCAAGCGGCCAACGATGGCGGGCAAAGGTTCTGGCGGAAGCTCGTTCTTTTTGAGAAATGCCAGCCACAGTGCCTGCCGCGAAGCGTCGTGCGCAAACTCGTCCGTCAGGCCGACTGGCAGCGCTTCAGGAACCGCCATGCCCCGTCTTTCGAACGTGGCCTTGATCGCCTTGGCCAGCAGATCGGTGTCCAGGGTTTCTCGTTCCAACAGCACCGACAGATCGAAGTAGTCCTTTAGGCGACTGTTGGCCATGCCCAGCAAAGCGATGGCGTGGAGCTTTTCCGCGATGACGGTGTACGTTGGGTAGGCCCACAGTCGTGGCGCGGACATTTCCTCCAGCAGCACCGGATAGACCGAATCAACAGGTGCCGGGGTGACTGCGTCCCCGAAGCCGACGTCGATTTGGGTTTTGCAGCGTGCTCGGGCCAGATCAGCCGCGATGATCACGCGAACGCCGCCGTAGCCAGCTTCCTTGCGGATCTCCTCGACCGTAACGGAGGCAGGGTCGAACACGATGCCGTCGTCGACCGGTACGGCTGCGATCTCTTGGAACACTTGGGCGACCGACTTCAGATCACTGGCACCGAAACCCAAGAGGTCGGCATCGCGTGTGGCTCGGTGTGGCATGTCGTACCAGAGAGTGAACAGCAGCGCACCTTTGAGCAGAAAGCGATCCACGTGCGGCGACTGGGCCAGCCGATAGAGGATGCGCTCCAAGGCAAAGCGCACCAGCACCTGATTGAAATCGACGCCTTGCGCCTTGGCGACATTGAGCAGGCACGCGCGGACGGATGCCGCAACATTTGGGGCGACCGCACTCATCCGACACTCTCCAGGTAGGGGCGCATCACGTTGGCCACGCGGCATATCTTGGCGAAACGCCAGATATCGTCGACGGATGCCTTGCTGCGCGCCCGGGCGTCTTTCAGCGCCTCCAGCGCCACATCCAGCCCGATCTTGTTGCGGTGCTTGAAGCAGTCCGCCACGGTCTTGGCCACGCTGTACACCCGGAGCCTGATACCGTCGCGTTCGACCTCCTCAATCCCTGCCGAGTAGGCATCGCCCGTGAACTGCACCATCTTGACGGGCGGGTAGTCGATACGGGGCGGATGGCTGCCCCGAGGCATGGCGATCCAGATCTGACGCGGCAGCTGCGTGGTCAGCTCATGAAACTGCAGTGCCGTGAGCAAGCAGAACACCGCTTGAGGTACTTTGGTGGCGATGGTGCCAAGACTCTCGAATTCCGAAACCTGTGCATCCGGCAGGCGATACAGGCCATGCCCCACCTTTTCCAGTAGCCCCGCAACGGTCAGGCGTGTCAAAACAACCCGAGGCGCACTGATGGCGTCCAGATCGCTGGCGCGAAGCAGCCCCTTCTGGCTGGCCAAATCGAGGACGCGCTGAGTATGGGTACTGGAGAGCATGGGTGGAGTATGTTCCTTTATTTCGTCAAATACAATTTATGGAAGACAAAAAGAAACATTTCACCCATGTTCTCCGGGGCACGCCGCTGGCAGGCGATGCGCTGGGTGCGCTACAAACCGGGAGAGTTACGGCTTCAATCGCACCATCTCCTGAACGAAAACCTTTTTAAGCGAAACTATTTGATGATAAAATCCGCTTTAACGAAATCCGATGACGGAGTTACCGATGGTCCAGCCGAACCAAGAAACGATCCATGACCTGCTCGTGAGGAATATCCCGCGTGAGCTTGTCATGGGCCTCGAAGAAGCCAAGCTGGTCGGCGCTAGACGTGCCTATGCTGCAGCGCGAGGGATGGATGACGGGCACTTGCCCAGTGTGGTTGGTCAGTTGCGCCACTTCCATATGAATGAGTCGTTCCATCGCGCACTCGCCGTTGCGGACGCATCTCCTTCACCGCTGCGCGGCAATCAGATCGTCACAGGCCGGGCTGGGATCTTCACCTTGGCACGGTTCAACACCAAGCATGGGGTCTGGCACAGCGGGCGGCGTAGCGAAACCCGAAAACAGATGTCCCTAGCGAACGCAGCCATCGAGCCACTCGTTCAACCCGGACTCTTTTCAAGCTACGTGGAGCCATCTCAAGCGGTTGTGTTCATCGTGGCCTGCTTTGCAGGATCGTTGCACAGCCAACCGGACACACCCGTCTCCATTGAAATCGCGGTCCCAGATCGCCACATGCAAAGCTGGCTTTTCCGGGAACCCATTAACGCATTCATCAAACGCTACGACCAGCAGCCGACGGTGGGTCAAGACGACTTGGCTGTACCGAAGCTGAAGAAGAACATTGGTAAACAACAAGGCAAAAACGGAACAGGATCATGAGCAGGGGCGGTGTACAAGGATTTCAAAAAGATCGACTTAGCCAAATTCTTGCGGCCCGTCATCTGACTCAAGTCCAGCTGGCCTCGATGGTCGATGTGTCTCCGGCGACCATCAGTAAGTGGCGCGCAGGAACGCAAGCGCCCGAGCGTGACGCGCTTGAACGCCTCGCTGGCGTGGTCAATGTCATGCCGGAATGGTTTACGCGTGCGCCCGGGGCGAAGTTGTCGTTGCCGCTTTTTCGCAGCAACGCGTCAGCACACGTCGCCGCACGAGCCATGCTTAAGGCCCGCCTTGAGTGGACCCAGGACGTGGCTGCTGCCCTGATGGAGTATGTTGACTACCCCGATGTCAATTTGCCCTCTCGCGATTACACCGAGCCGAAACAGATCACTAACGAGGACATCGAGAAGGCTGCCTGCGAATGCAGGGATCTGTGGCGTCTGGGTCGGTCGGCGATTCAAGACTTGGCGCTGGCCATCGAGGGCGCGGGGGTCATTCTTGTCCGTGAAGAAACCGGCGTTGCTCAAATCGAAGGGCTGTCGGCTTGGAGCGAGGTATTGGGCCGACCGTTGATCCTCCTGTCCGCTGACAAGGACAATGGTTACCGCAGTCGCTTCGACCTTGCCCACGAAATTGGGCATCTTGTTTTGCATCGTCACATTCAGCGCACGACTGACAACGCACGCTACAAACTGATGGAGCAGCAGGCGCACAGCTTCGCAGGCGCATTTTTGCTGCCCGCCGAAACGTTCGCCAGCGAAGTTCGCGTGCCACCGACTCTGGATGACTTATTGCTGCTGAAGCGCCGTTGGGGCGTATCGGCGGCGGCGATCATCATGCGGCTGAAGGCTCTTGAGTTGCTGGATAAGGATGGCGCTCTGATGCTTTTCAAACGTCGCTCTGCCCGGTGGGGTGCGAAATCGGAACCCGGAGACAAAGACCGTCGGCCAGAGCAGCCACGCCTGCTTCGTCGCACCATTGATCTGTTGGTCAAAGAGAAGGTCATGCCCTTAGAAGCCATCCCGAGACACATCGGACTGGCTACGGGCGACGTTGAAGCACTCGCCGGACTGCCCGAAGGTTACTTCCGGGGCAAAACCAATGTCGTGGAGTTTGCGCGACTGAAAGCGACCCAGAAGCCGGTTGATGACCAGCCGGCGCAAGGCAATAAGGTGGTGCCGTTTCGGCCCGTCTCCAAGTCCTGATGTGAAAGGAGCAGCGATGTCCAAGAATACAAAGCAGACGTCCTCACGAATTGGTCGGCTGGCGTCGAAAACGCTGCAAAGCAGCAGTTCGTCGCAAATGGCCAAGAGTCTGGCCGCTTCGGCACTGTCTCAGCGCAGCGGCGACAAACAGACCGGTGCCAAGATGGAAGACAAGGCCGGACGCGTTTTGGCCAGCGATCGATACGCCAAAGAGACGAAAGAACTGGCGGCCTCGGTCCTGTCCCAAGCCAACAAGCAGCGCTGAGCCAGGGAGTCGAGTCCCTCATGTCACAGGATCTGAGCGACTCGCAACTGAAAGCTCTCTGGCGTCAGGGAAAAATCCCGGTCATCCTCAAACGCAACAAGCCACTCCCAGTCCTGGCACGCATTCCGTTCGCCGAAGGGAATATGGAGTGGCTGCGGGATAGCCGACGCTTGAAGCCCGGCTGGTGTGCGCAGTTCAAAGCCTGGGAAATTCCGACTGCATGGTTCGACAGCGTGATCAAACTTGCGCTGAGACGACACCAAGAGGTCTACGTGATTCAGTTGTACAGGGAGCACTAGAAATGCGCTCCGGCGTGCTGGAACGCAACGGGTTTTCATTGTGAGTGCTCCTGCATGGGGGAGAACCACGGCGGTGGCCATCCAGGCGGCAACTGGTACGAGGTTTCCGAAACCTTTGCCGTGTCCTGGGGGCAGCAGCGCTATTCATGCCGCCATCTGAAGGTCAAGAACCCCGGGCGCTAGAGCAACTTCGGTTCAAGTATTCACACCATCTCCGGCAAGCTGAGCTGATTTTCTTTGCCCAAGTGTAAATATTCAAACCGAAGTCGCTCTAAGAGTGCGCGCTTCATTTATCGACAAGCCTTCCGTTCTGCACCGCAAGCTTTCCGATCCAGTTCCCCACGCTGGAACGGGTAAAGCCGAAGGCAATAACTCCATCGCATACAGCAACAAACCCGGCCATGTCCATCGCTGTAAATACGCAAGATTTTCAGCGCCGGGATTTTCGCGCGGAAGCGGGCTTTTTCGCGGCTTTCGCATTGCTCACGGCTTTCGTTTTACCCGCGGTCTTCGCTTTATCCGCGGCTTTCGTTTTTCCTGCGGTCTTCGCTTTACCTGCGGCTTTCGTTTTACCTGAGGCACGCGCGCTGGCCTTGTCGCCGCGTGTCTTGCCCTTCTTGCTGGAGGCAAGAGCCTTCGCGCTACCGCGTCGTGATGTCACAGCCTGTTTTTTACGCACGCTGGGATCGGGCGCGATGCGCACACCAGCGCGTGTGGCCGCAAGGGCGCTGGCGGGCAATAGCTCGCTCACGGCCAGCGCATCGCCAGGATCGACGCCATTGCCTGGCACAAGCAGGCTGTAGCCGGGAGGCGGAAGGCTACGCGCATGCAAGCCGTTGATCTGAAGCAATTGCGCCAGTGTCAGGCCATGCCGCCCGGCAATGCCGCTTATCGTCTCGCCGCGGGCGAGCGTGTGGCTGCGCCAGCCCTTGCCGGAACGTCCAAATTCGCCCAGCCGGGTAGTAAAAACAAATTCACGGTCGGACGGCACAACCAGGGTCTGGCCCGGAATCGTGATGGCCGGACGGTTGTAGCCAGGATTGTAGGTAAGGAATTCTTCCAGCGGCAGGTCGGCATACCGGGCTGCCGTGGCAAGGTCGATGCCGACCGGGGCTTCCACGGTGGAAAGAAGCTGCTCGTTGGCAACATAGGGAAGTTCGATGTCGAAAAGCTCTGGCTGGGCGACGATATTCTTTAGCGCCTGCAATTTCGGCAGGTAATCGCGTGTCTCGGCAGGCAGGCGCAGAGCGCTGAACTCGGTGGAGCGCCCGACGGCGCGGTTGCGTTCCATCTCCCGGCCAATCGCGTTCTCACCGCGGTTGTACGACGCAAGCACAAGATGCCAGTCGCCATGCCGGTCGTAGATGTCTTCGAGGTAATCCAGCGCGGCATTTGTGGAGGCGATCACGTCGCGGCGCTCGTCGATCCAGCGGTTTTGGGTGAGGTTGTAATCTTGCCCGGTAGAGGGAATGAACTGCCACAATCCCGATGCGCGCGCGCGGGAATAAGCGTGCGGGTTGAAACTACTCTCCACCATCGGCAGCAAAGCAAGTTCGGTCGGCAGGCCGCGCCGCTCGATTTCGCCGACGATGTAGTAGAGATAGCGCGCGCCACGGCCAAACATGCGCTCCAGGTATTCAGGACGGCGGAGGTAAGTAAGTTGCAGATCGCGCACACGCTTGCCGTCAAGATCGGGCATGCGGAAGCCGCGCCGGATGCGATCCCAAATATCGTTAGGTTCGCTGGTGAGGTCGAGAGTGAGAACCCGTTTCGATGAATGGCCAACATCAACGACAGTGCGCGAAGCGGGCGCGCTGACGCGGAGATTAGCAACGCCGGGCGCGCGGATGTCCGTATCACGCGCGCGAACCGGTTGCGCAAAAACGGAGGGTACGAACACAAATAATGACAATGTGAGCACAAGCACAAGCGCAAGCAAAATGGCCGGTGAAGGAAAAATGAAAAAAGAATGAGCTTTCGACATGGGAATATCACCAAGAAAAATAGTGCGAGTCTAATAGCCGTTCAGGTAACACGTCAAATAACGAATCACCCTGTTAAATACAAAGCAGCATTTACGCCGAGTTCTTGCTAGCATGCTTCGGCTGTTTTAAGCCTTTACCTCATTTCCCGCCGCCAGCAAAATCACTAGCGAACCAACAGCGGCGGGGTTTCATGCCGGAGCCGGTTCCGCAATGAAAGTTCTGCTTATCGAAGACACAGTTACCAGCGCCACAGTGGTGTGTAACTGGTTAACAAATATGAAACTAACCGCTTTGCACGCAGACACCGGCGAGGCCGGCCTAGAAATGTTCAAGCACGAGCGGCCGGACCTGGTCCTGCTGGACATCATCATGCCGGGCATGGACGGTTTCGAAGTAGCGAAACGCATCCGCAAACTTGAGAAAAACCACTGGACGCCGATAATTTTCCTGACCGCCCGTACCGACGAGCAAGACTTGCAACGCGCAATCGATGCAGGCGGCGACGACTATCTCATCAAGCCGGTTTCCGAAATCGTGCTGAAAGCCAAGATCAGCGCCATGCGCCGGATGGCCGAGATGCGCGATTCGCTGCGCACGCTCACGAACAAGCTCGAAAAAACCAACCACGAATTGCAACGCCTGTCCGCAATCGACAGCTTGACAGGCATCGCCAACCGACGCCGTTTCGACGGGGCGATGCTGCGCGAGTGGCGGCGATGTTCGCGTTCGGCGAAACCTTTATCGCTGCTGATGCTCGATGTCGACCTGTTCAAACTGTTCAACGACCACTATGGGCACCAGATGGGCGACGAGTGCCTCAAGATTGTGGCGCATACCCTGGAAGAGAGCACACAGCGCCCGAACGACATGGTGGCGCGCTATGGCGGCGAAGAGTTTGCCACGATCCTGCCCGAAACCAATGCTGAAGGCGCTCTAGCGGTGGGCGAGGCTATGCGCGCCGGCATCGAGGGCTTGCGGATCGACCACGCATGGTCGCCCATTTCGCAAGTGGTGACGATAAGCGTCGGCGCAGCATGTGTCATCCCGCCCAGCAACGGAGAAACCGGCATCTATGCCTTGATAAAAGCCGCCGATGACGCCCTCTACCGCGCCAAAGAAGCCGGGCGCAACCGGGTCGAAATGGCAAAGGGCATCATCCGCGTAGCCGGCCCCAGCGCGGCAAAAATCGGCGCATAGCCGCTCCCAGGTTGAAACGCAGGGCAGTCGCATGAATGTTTTTCTCCTGCCCCATACCGGACATGCGCGCGCGATAGAGCAACGCCGTTTGTCCTGAAAACGCCCCCGTTTGTCCCGAGAACGACTCCGATGGAGCCAGGATAATTTCAACGAATTTTGAATAATTCCAATCCGTTCGGGCTGAGGCTCTGTCGAAGCCCTTGATTCCATGTGAAATTCCCTTCGACAGAGCTTCAGGGCGAACGGTGCCAATGTGTAGGCGCGGATGGCATCCGCCCACAGGCTCGAATACGCCGTCAATTTTTCTTTCGCCCAAAATGGCGGCGAGGTAGAAGAAACCGCATTCGCTCGCATCCGGGCATGGCCGGCCGATGCGCTTTCGCGGGATTCCGCGCTCTGGTGTATATTGGCCCGTCTTCCGCCTCCGGTAACGCTTTCCGGAGAGTTCCCGGCCAGATTGCGGCTCTCGCGCCGGGGCGGTGCTTCCCAACCGGAACCGGTTTTTCGATGAAATATGCAAAACATGCGCTTGCCATCGTGCTTACGCTGGCGCTCGCTTTATGGCTGCTCGGCGACCGCCGCTGGGCGGAATTGGGCGAGGCGCTGGGGCGCTTGTCTCCCGGAGCAACGGCGCTGGCGGCGGCGGGGTTTTTGCTCAGTTATTTGTTGCGCGCGGCACGGGTATACGATGAGTTCCGGCACGATGCCGGCGGTCGTTTCGCCCCATGCCTGCGCATTGTGCTCATGCACAACGCGGCTTTGAATGTGCTGCCGTTCCGGGGCGGCGAGGCGGCTTTCCCGATTCTTCTCGGCAGGGTATTCGGCACGCCGCTCACGCGCGCGCTGGCTTCGCTTTTCTGGTTCCGCTTGCAGGATGCGATGGTGGTGGCGGCTGTGGCGGCAGCGGTATGGCCGGGGCTGCCGCCGGTCTTGCGGGCGGCGGCTGTGGCCGCGCTCGTCATTTTCGCCTGGGCTTTGCCGCGCTGGGCACGCCAGCCGCACCGCTGGGCGGAAAGCGGTGCCCTGGCCCGCAAGTTCGCCGCGCTGCGCGATGCTTTTGCAACTTCGGCGCGGCATGCCCGCTTCGGCTGGCTATGGACGATTGCAAATTGGTCGGTCAAACTCGCGGCCCAGGCATGGCTGTTGTCCGCCCTGCTCGGCATGGACATGCGCACGGGCGCGGCGGGCGCGCTGGGCGCGGAACTCGCCGCCATCCTTCCGATTCAGGGCGTGGCAGGTTTCGGCACTTACGAGGCGGGGGCGGCGGCTGCCTTGCTGCCAAGCGGCATCGCTCTTGCCGATGGTCTGCGCGCGGCGCTGGCGTTGCATCTTTTTGTGATCGCCTGCGCTTTGACGGCAGGCGCCGCCGCCGCGCTGCTGCCCGGTATTCCTTCAACGGCGGAACCGCCAAAATCCGCGAAAGGCCAGAATTCATGAGCACTCCTCCCCTCCCCCCCGCCACGGCGGAAATCCCTGCCGGTTTGCCGCAGCACAGTTTGTCGGTGGTGGTGCCGATGTACAACGAAGCCGAGAACGTCGCGCCGCTTCTTGAACGTATCCATCTCGCGCTGAGCGCTTATCCGTGGCCGTGGGAGGTCATCCTGGTCGACGACGGCAGTAGCGACGCCACCGCCGAGGAGGCGCTGCGATGCGCGCGTCTCTACGGCCCGCATGTGCGGGTGGTGCGGCTTGTGCGCAATTTTCGGCAAACCGCGGCAATGCAGGCGGGAATCGATGCGGCGCGCGGCAGCGTCATCGCAACCCTGGACGGCGATCTGCAAAACGACCCTATCGACATTCCGCGCATGGCGGGGCGGCTGCTCGCCGAAGATCTCGATCTGGTCGCGGGTTGGCGCAAAGACCGCCAGGACGGTTTGCTGCTGCGCAAGATTCCGTCCCGGATCGCCAATCGCCTGATCGCCCGCATGACCGGCGTGCACTTGCGCGACTACGGTTGCAGTTTGAAGGTATTTCGCGCCAATGCGATAAAAAGCGTGCGCTTGTATGGCGAAATGCACCGCTTTATTCCCGCCTGGCTGGCGACGGTGACGACGCCGCGCCGTATCGCGCAGGAGGTGGTAAGGCATCATGCCCGGGTGTTCGGACAATCCAAATACGGTATCTCGCGCGCTTTCCGCGTGCTGCTCGATTTGATTTTCGTCTATTTTTTCATGCGCTTCCGTACCCGGCCGGGGCATTTTTTCGGCGGCATCGGCATCGCGCTCGGCACAGTGGGCAGTCTTATCCTCTCTTATCTCGCCATAATCAAATTGTGTTTCGGCGAGAACATCGGTACTCGGCCACTGCTTTTCGGCGGTTTTTTCCTCATCATCGCCGGGGTGCAAATGGTGACATCCGGGGTGTTGGCGGAACTGCTGGCGCGGATTTATTACGAATCCGGCAATACACAGTCTTATCTGGCGCGAGACGCGACGACGCCCGCCGAAGGTGAATGCTGGCATCTTCCCGAAGCGGGTCCCGAAGTGCCGGTGGAGAAGTCATGATGGCCGACGCCAACGGGACGCAGGGCAGACAGCTGGACGCACGCGTCCTCCTTGTCTTCGCCCTGCCGCTGGCCGCTTTTTTGCTG
>JAIRWW010000241.1 GCA_031268685.1 Azoarcus sp. | reverse complement strand
TTGCCATGCGTCATCTGGCTGATGTTCCAGGTGGCGAAGGTCATCAGCGACAGGAACACGATTGCCGCCAGCGCCAGAAAGAGGGCCTGGCCGCGTGAACGTTTTCTGGCGGCCAGTTTCACTAACGGGGAGTGGTATTTGCGAGAATCCATGTTCCTGTAGCCTTTTTTGTGCCCAATGACGCTCAGCCCTGCGTGGGTATGTCACGTGCAACCCGGGTCGCCTGGCCGCTGCCGACCAGCCTGACCCGTTCGCCGCGCTGGAAGTTTTCGCCGCCGTCCGCCTGCACGATGGCCAGGTACTCGCCGTTTTCGAGTTTGACGGTGATCTCGACGCCGTTCTGGCGGGTCACGGCTTCTTCCACCATCGAGCCGCCCACTCCGCCCGCGATCGCGCCTACCGCCGCGCCGATGGTCGAACTAATGCCGCTCCTGCCCAGGCTGTGGCCAACCACGCCGCCCGTGACCGCGCCCGCCGTCGCGCCAATGGGGGTTTTGGTCCCTTCCAGCTTCACCGGGCGCGTGCTCTCCACCACAGCGAAGCGGATGCTCATGGTCTGGCGCGCTTCACCGCGCGAATAGTCGTTGCCGCCGAGGTTCGATGCACACCCGCCACTGGACAGAAAGGGGGCAGTGGCAAGCAGCGCTATCATCAGGATCGAGTGTTTTTGCATGTCGTTCTCCAGGTTGTGCCTTCCGTTTTTGTTGGTCGGCGGTTCATTGTTTGCTTAGTTCGACCCGCCGGTTCTGGGCGCGGGCGGCATCGTTACCGGCAGTCTCCGGGACGAGCGGGCGGGTCGCGCCATAGCCCCTGGCTTGCAGGCGGGCAGCGTCTATGCCCTTGCCGGTGAGGTAGCGCACGACGGCAGCCGCGCGCCGATCCGAGAGTTTCAGGTTGTAGTCGGCGGTGCCGAGGCTGTCCGTGTGACCGCCGATTTCGAGTTTCCATGCCGGATTGGCGCGGGCAAGCTTGACCACTTCGTCGAGCACGGGGCCGGATTCCGAACGCAGAACGTCGGAGTCGAAATCGAAATTGACGCCGTAGAGCTGCACCTTGCCGGTTTTCGCCAGGCTTTCGGCCATGACCTCGTCGGCGGTCTTTTCTTTCTGGCCAGCGACAGCGCAGGAAATGGCCGCGGTGGGAAGACGGGTGAGTAAGACTCTGAATGCGCCGTCGCCTTCCTTGCCGCCGGGTTTGGCATCATTCATGATGATCAAATTTCCCGCCATCTTTGTGGTGCTGCCTTTTGCGATTCCTTCGGCGACCGGCATAAGCGCCATCGCCCCCTGGCTCTGGCTGCCATCGCTGGCATGGACGCGCGAGAAGCGGAACACGTTGTTTTCCACGCCGCCGTTGATCGTACCGAGTACTTCGTTGATTTCCGTGAGCAGCAAGCCTTTGCCGCCGCCGAGTCCGCCGCCGCCGCCGCCATTATGCTCAGCGTATACATAGCAGCCGCTGATATGGCTGCCTTTCTGATGAAGAATCAGATAGGGGGAGTAGGCAGTTTCTTTTTGCTGGCTCACCATGGCGCGGTCGGCCAGGGATTTTGTGTTTTTGCCCCCAATCATGGAATAAATGCCGCCGAAATCTTCCCGCAATTGGGCGGGTTGGTCGAAACGGCCATGGGCGTTAAAATGGGTAAGCCGGTAGCTCCCATACTTTGAGCCGGACAAGGTGATCCGCACATAGCGGGCGGAAATTTTCTGCTTGGCCGGAATGGAAAAGTCGTAGTTGGGCCGACAAACCGACGCCATGTCCGATTCCGGCACTTCAAACGCCATCACCGTCTGGAAACCGCTGGCGGGCGATTGGGAAACCGCGAATTCGATACGGCGCGGAGCCTCGTCACGGCGGCAGTTAATCCCGGCGACCCGGAAAGTCTCTATCGTCGCGGGCGCGGCAAACGCATAAAAAAGCGTCGCGTCCGTGCTTCCTCCTTTGCTGAGATCGTCGCGAAAAAAGGCGTTGCTGACACGGCCATTGCTGATCGCCTCTGTCTGCATCTGTAATATCGAATACGTTCTCCCCCCCAATTTCCCTGGCATGTATGCAAACCCGCCATTGAAAAAACTCGCCACATCGAGCAGCTCACCGCCCGATACAGGCGCGGACGTCTGCGCCGGGCCACTCATGGAAAGGAGGGCCAGCATGAGAAAAGCGGCGATTTTTATCTGAGACATGAAAGCTCCAGTTGGTTTGAGGCAAGGCAAAATCATGGATGGCTATATCTATGGGGATTAAGGTTTTATCCGGCCTTTCCCGGATGAGGGAAAGGCCGGACGAAGCCCTCCTATCTCAGGGGGTGCCGCCAGGTTTCCCGGCAGCAAACTCGCTCAGACTCTTGTTGGTCTGAGCCTGTCCAGCGGTTGCAGCAGTTTGTGCCTTGGTGGTTTCACCCGATCCGTCTTGACCAGACAGCGCCACTGCCGCAGCCGACGTTTGGTCACGAATCGTATCGCCAAAATAGGAATACACCGCGATCGAACCGATGGCGATGACCGCCACAATGATGATGTACTCGGTCATACCTTGCCCGGCCTGCCGGGAAAGACGGCCAAGTTTTGTTAAACTACGCTTCAGCTTCATGACAATTGAATCTCCATGCAATATTCCGGGTAAAGGGTACACGCAGTGAACATCCCGGCATGCTACACAGCGCGATTTCATTTATCCTGAAACAGACAGTTGGCCTAAGTGATTTACATAAACCCAAAACCAGCAGTTGAAGGAGAAGAAAGAGAGGTGCGTCAAAGCGATCCAAGCCAAAGAAGGGGCCAACGAACCAGATCAGCGCAACCAGGATCAGGAAGCCTGACGCTGAGGCTACTTTCGCGTTTTTCGGGCGCAATTTCATGATCCAGCCGCCCCCTGCTGCCTCATCCGGTCGCGTAGCGCCCAGACCGATCGCAGTATTTTCCGGATGCGCGGGGAATGCAGCGAGGCGGCGGAGGCCACTGAGAGGATTTCGCGCGCCGCCGCCATCGTTGCCGGGGACGATTGGGCTATCGCTCCTTGCACGCCAGCATCGAGCGCGTTGACGAACGCGCCGAGGTTCATGAAACGCTCTTGCGGCAATACCGATAGCCCTTGGTCAAAGACTTCCAGCAGCCGGGCGGGCAGTTCGGTCGTGGCGAAACCGGCAAGGGGCCGGAGTGCGTCGTGCGCAAGACGCGCCATCGGGGCCGCGGGCACGATGCCTGTCACGATGTAGTAGACGACCGCCGAGACCGCATAGATATCCGTCCATGCTCCGATGCTTATGTCATTTCTGCTGGTATCGTATTGTTCCAGCGCGGCAAAACCAGCCGTGAGATCGCCCGGCGTGCAATCGCCGGTGTATTCCTCCAATTGCCGGATTGCGCCGAAATCAAGCAGGAGCGGTTCGTCGTTGTCCTGGATCAGGATGTTGTCGGGCGAGACGCCACAATGACAGTAGTTCGCCCGATGTAGCGCCGAAAGTCCTTCCAGGACGGGCAGGACGATCATGAGCAGGTCGCCGATTTGTGTAATTCGCCAATTGTTATGCACCTTTGCGCGCAACGTCATTCCTTGGTAATATGGCATAACAATGTAGGCGCTACCGCCTTCCAGGAAAAACTGGTATGCGCGGCGCAAGGCAAAGTGGTCGAACTGCGTCATGGCCCGTGCTTCGGCGATGAAGCGCCGCAGCCCTGCGTTGAATGCTTCGTCTTTTCCAGGCAGCGCGACGAGTTGACTGCGTTCGTCGCGTTCGTCGCGAGCTGCGAACGCCGCGGGCAGGTACTCTTTGAGCGTGACATGGCGGCCGAGCATGCCGTCGTAGGCTTTGTAGACGAGGCTGGTCTGCCCCCCGCCCAGTACGGAGAGGATTTCGTACTCCCTGACATGCGTTCCCGCAGGCAGGGCGCTCAAGTCCGAAGCGCGCATCACAGGAGCGCCCGCCAATGAGCGCCGGTGTTTTCCGGCATCGCAGCTAGGCAGAGCGTTACTCTTCCCTGTTCCGCGCCTTATCATGTTGTATTTAATATAAAAACTAATGGAAGCAGAACCCGGAGTTTGTCCTGACCCCCGAGTTGACCCCCGAGTTGACCCCCACATTGAAGGCGAGCCGTTCTATCAATCTATGCGACATTGCTAGACACAACTAGTCAGGATACTTGCTGGGCGAAGAAAATTGCGGTTGTCACGTATCGGATACTACGAATTGACAATACGAAAATATTTTGCTTGACGAATCGTTTGTGATTTTATAACTTGACAAGCTCTTTAAGTACATTGGCTTTATTAACAGTATGTGCATTTTCTTGATTTATCCTGGAAGAGTAACGCTCCACCGGGCAGGTTTTCAGGGTTTGATCCGCTATTTTGGCGACGTAAAATCAATGACTTGTAAAAACGTTTTTCGCTTCTGAACGCGATACGCGATAAAAAACGTTTCAAGGGTGGGGGTCGACGCTAATCTATTTGCATGATCCACACGATTTTTCGCCCAGGGAGGCGTCGCCTCCCACGTAGTGCGCCCAATCCAGCATCAAGTCCCTGCGCCGCTCGAAGAGGTCGGAACGCTGGTACGCTTCTTCCACTTGCGTACCCAGCTTGTGCGCCAGCGCGAGTTCGGCCATCTCTCTCGGGTATGCTGTGCGCTCGGCAGCCCAGACTCGGAAACTCGTCCGGAATCCGTGCACAGTCACATCCCTCCGGTTCATCCGTTTGAGCGTATCGAGCATGATGGAATTGCTGACTGGCCTGCCCTGTTTCTTGCCAGGAAAGACCCAGTCGGGATGTAAACCCATTTGTCGGCGCAGTATCCCCAGTGCCGCGTCAGTCAGA
>JAIRWW010000240.1 GCA_031268685.1 Azoarcus sp. | reverse complement strand
CATTGGTACAACGGCTACAACTGGCGAGGAGAGGCGGTATACAACCCCTTCGATCTCTTGTTGCTTTTCGATTGCCGCGAATTCCGCCCCTTCTGGTTCGAGACCGGCACGCCCACCTTTCTGGTGGACATGCTCACCGAGCGGCAAGTCTATCTGCCTGCCTTCCTGAATATGGAAAGCTCTTCCGAATTGATTTCTGCCTTTGAAGTAGGCGATATTTCCACGGAAGCCCTGATGTTCCAGTCCGGTTATCTGACCATTGCCAGCGAGAAAAACCTGGGCGGCAACATCATGTTCACCTTGAGCTACCCAAATCGTGAAGTCCGCGGCGCATTGACAGGTAATATCCTGGGGCATTGGGTCAAGAATCCGCAAAAGGCAGTGCAAAGCAGCTTTGCCCTATACGAAGCGCTGGAACTCAACGATTTCGCAAAAATTCGGGAGATTTTTTTCTCGCTCTACGCAAGCATTCCAAACGACTGGTTTCGCAGGAACGATATCGATCGGTTCGAGGGCTATTACGCCAGCGTGTTTTACGCCAGCTTTGCGGCCCTGGGGCTGGACATCGTCCCTGAAGACGTAAGCAACCAGGGAAAGCTGGACATGGCCATCAGGTTCAACGGGCAGGTTTATCTCTTCGAATTCAAGGTGGTAGAAGATGAAGCCGAAGGCCGCGCCTTGCCACAGATAAAAGATAAGGGATATGCGGATAAATACCGTTCGCTGAACCAGTCAATACATCTTATAGGGCTGGAGTTCAGCAAGAAGCACAGGAATGTCGCGGGGTTCGCGGTAGAGAGTATGGGCGCTTGAGCCGCGCCTGCCGGAGGGCGTACTCCAAGTATTTCGCGCTAAATTTTGTCTGGAAGCTTCGTTGCGGGGCAAAGTTGCATAGAATCTCGGGTATCGAAATTCTAACGATGCAGGGCGCATGACATCAGAGCATTCCCCCGATCCCTTGCAAGGCGCGCTATCCTGGCTTTCCGCCGATCCCGGCGATGACCTCGATGCCGAACTGATGGCCTTGGGTCATTGTGTCGGGGCGGCCGCCTCGGAAACTTTGTCCGTGCCGCAGCGTCAGGATGTGCTCGGCCTGCTTTGCCAGCGTGCGCAGGATGTGTGCGGGCGGTTTCGTCCGGGCTTGTTGACGTGTGCATTGCCGACGCCCATTGAGTTGCGCGAGCAGGCTTCCATTCTTATAGATACCTTGCTGGAGATTTCCGTCCAGTTGCGGGCTTTGTACGACGATATGCGGCACCGCAAGCTATGGGCGCGGAATACCGATCTGTCCGAGTTGTGCAGTCTGTCCCTGGGGATTCTCGGCGAGACTTACCTTCTGAACATACTGCTGGGCGCACCGGCGCCGCTCAGCCTCTGGCAGCGCATCCACGATGCCTGGATTTCCTCTGGCCAGTACGAACGCCTGAGGAGCGATGCCGCCGATCCCTTGCCGTCAAAGGCGAACCTGCTCTACAAGCGTTTGTTGACGATGGCAGTGAGCCAGACGGAAAGCCTGACGGTGCGCGAGCAGCAATGGCTATTCGATTATCTGGAGACGGTAGGAGGCGATCTGATGTTGTCGTCTTCGCCTTTGCAGCCCGAATTATCGAATTACTGGTTCGACCCCAACCAGGATATGCCCCCCCTGGCCTGCGTGCGGCGCATGCCTGAGAAAGGGCAGGATGTTGTGTATTTCCGGCTGGAGGAAATAATCCACCGCATTGGCGTGCAGATACTCTGGCTCGAAAAGGGCCTGCTCGATCTCGACGCTGGCGCGCGCCGGAGCGGCGATAGTGAAATCCTGGAAGTCGGTTCTGGCATCCTGCCCCTGGGCTTGACGCCTGTCGAAATTCTTTCGCTGCTGCGCCGCCTGCGCGAGCAATGGTCTTCGCCGCCGGAACGCGGCGAGTTGCGCAGCCGTCAGCATTACACAGTGCAGGTCTGCGCCGGGCTGAAGAACGTCTGGGCCATGGGCCGCCAAGCGCCGATCATGACCGATGAGTGGACGGTCTATAACGAGAGTCCCGGCGGCTATGCCGTTTTGTGCGTGGGCGGTGTGCAGCGCGCTTTGCTAGCTGGCGCGGTGCTGGCCTTGCGGCGGGAGGCTTCGCAGGAATGGACGGTGTGCGTGGTGCGCTGGGTGCGGGTCGACAGCCCGCGGCAGATCGAATTGGGCTTGCAGGTGCTCGGGCAGGGCTTTACTCCGGTGCTGATCTGCTTTCACGGCAACGACTCCATGACGCCGGCCCTGATGATACGGCGCGGTTCTCCGGCGCGGGGCGAGCAGACTATCGTTGCCGAATCGGGAACTTACGTGTCGAACCGCTTTGTGATGGTGCATGAGGCTGCGGGCAATGTGTATCTGGCCCAAGGTTCGGCGCTCGGGCTGGACATGCAGACCGCTACGATAGAACTGTTCCAGTTCGAGATCGACCACTACGCCAAGTGACCTGAGGCCAGATCGGCCAGGGTCTGGTTGCCGAGGCGCAAGCCTTCTTCCAGCTTGTTTGCGATCTTGCCGTCCGGTTCCGCTTCCAGCATGCCTGCCGCGTGTTTCCAGGCGTCGATGTCGAGCGCGAAACGGCGGACGATTTCGGCGAGTGGAATTTGTGCCGGGGCGCGGGTGAGCACCCAGTCGCTGTCGTCGGTACGGCTCACCCATCCAGCTTCGGCCAGTTTGCCGAGCACGGCTTCGGCGTGATGTTCCGACAGTGGTGCGCGATCGCGCAGCGCCGCGAAGCTGACCGGCTGGCCGCCGTTCTGTGCATTGGCCAATTGCACCAGCATCGTTATTGCCGCCCAGGCTTCGCAGCCGGGAAAGTCGCCCACGATCCGCTGTCGTTCCGCGAAGGCGGGCAGTGTGGCGGTGACGAGCGCGCCCAGCAGCACCACGAGCCACGACAGGTAAAGCCAGACGAGGAATATCGGCAGCGCCGCGAAGGTGCCGTATATCAGGGTGTAGGTCGGAAATCGGGCGATGAAGAGCGCGAAGGCGCGCTGCATCAGGAAAAATACCACTGCTGCGGCCAGCCCGCCGGCAAGAGCGTGCGTGAAGCGCACCTTGTGGTTCGGCACGGCGAAATACAAGAAAACGAACAGCATACTGAGCAGCGCCGGCGGCAGGAGCCTGGCGTGGTAGGTATCGAGCCAGCCCATGTTTTGCGACAACTGCATCGAGGCGCTCACCAGATGGCCGGTGGCGAGGATGCTGCCGCCGACGATGGCCGGGCCGAGCGTGAGGACGAACCAGTACACGGTAATGCGCAGCAACAGCGGGCGCGGCTGGCGCACGCCCCATATGCGGTTGAACACGCGCTCGATGGTCGCCAGCAGCATGAGCGAAGTCACCGCCAGCATGGCGACGCCTATCAGGGTGAGCCGGGAGGCTTTTTCCGAAAACTCCAGGGCGTAGGTGGCAATGATGTTGCCCGCCTTGTCCGGGAGCAGATTGTCGAGCAGGAAAACCTTGAGTGAGGCGCCGATGGCATCCATGCCGGACAAACTGCCGAAGATGGTGATGGCCACGGTGACGAACGGCACCAGCGCCAGCATAGTGGTATAGGCCAAGCTGCCCGCGACCTGCGTGCAGTGGGTGGCGGCGAAGCGTTCGCGGAAGATCACGATGAAATCGCACAGCGATCGGGAGATGGTTTGCGCAGTCATGGCCGGTACCGGAGTCGGATACAATGCCGAAATTTTATAGGTTTTGGCATGTCATGAAGGCGGTCTGTATTGGCATCGACATCAGCATCGGCATTTCGGGTTCGCGCCGCGCGCGTACTGTGGCGCGAAAGGGGCGGGCATGAGTCCGCGTTCGTGGTCGTGGCTGGCGCGGGCGGTCTTGCTGGCGCTTATCGTGCTGTGCGTGTTGTGGGAGGGGTGGCTTGCGCCGCTCAGGCCGGGAGGATCGTGGATGACGCTCAAGGCGCTGCCGCTGCTTTGCGCCGTGCCCGGCGTTCTGCGCGGGCGGCGCTATACCAGTCAATGGCTGTCGATGGTGAGCTTGCTCTACTTCAT
>JAIRWW010000108.1 GCA_031268685.1 Azoarcus sp. | reverse complement strand
TTGTAATGTCCGGTCTTGATCGGGTCGACTGCAATCCATCTGGCCCAGGGTGAAAGCCGCCGCCGATTGTATTTGCTTCTTTTGTCATATATGGCGGGACTTCCCGCAAAGAGTGCATCGCAAATGTCCCCATCGCAAATGTCCCGTGCGGAAAACCTTCCTTCATATATTTACTTCTATTTGTTCCTGCTGTATTCGTTCATAGGCTGGGTATATGAAACGATACTTTTTTCTGTGCAGGAGCATAGCTTCATCAACCGGGGGTTCAACTTCGGCCCCTATGTTCCAATCTACGGTTTCGGCGCTGTGATGATCATGTATTTGATTTTCCAGGTTATCGGAAACCGCCCTTGCACGCTCGCGGGTATCAATGTGCGCCCGCTCGCGGTGTTTCTCTTGATTGGCGTAGTGGCAACACTGGCTGAACTGTTGGCAAGCTATATCATGGAGTATGCGTTTGGCTTGGTGATGTGGGATTATCATGGCTATTGGCTGAATTTTCAGGGCCGGATCGCATTCTGGACGAGTTTTATTTTCGCTGCGGGCGGCGCTTTTTGTTTTTATGTGCTGCAACCGCTTGCAAAAAGACTTTTGAATCTTGTCTCGCTTGCTGCCCAGAAAAAACTGGCTATAGTCCTGTTTTGCGTCGTTGCGCTCGATTTTGCCGTTTCCGTCGTTACGACTGTCTGGTTTCCAGATGCCGTGGCGCATCCCGGCGTAGTCGGGAGAAAGTGAGCTGACCAATTTGTATTTCCATCCGATTCTTTCCGTTGTCCTTGCCGCCGCGCTTGCGGTAATACCCATTTGCGCGGCGGCGGACGAGCCGCTCGAAGGCGCGATCCACTGGAACATGGATGTTCCAGGCTTGGAAAATGGAACCAATTGGCCCTCCGCGCGAATTTTCTCTTTGGATTCGCCGGACATCAATCCGGCTGGCGTCAACGACTGGCAGTGCCAGCCCTCCAGTGCGCACCCGGAACCCGTCATTCTCGTGCATGGCACTTGGCAGTATGTCTATAACACTTGGAATGGCTTGGCTCCGGTTCTGGCTGCTCACGGTTATTGCGTATTTGCGCCCAATTATGGCAATACCACCGGCAAGCCGGGCCTGAACGCCACGGGCGATCTCGTCGCTTCGGCACGAGAGATTGCCGCGTTCGTGGCTCGGGTGCGGCGCGCTACGGGGGCCGAACATGTAGCCCTGATCGGTCATTCCCAGGGCGGCGCACAAATCCGGTATTACGCCAACCTGCTGGCGCCAGAAGGAGAAGTCACCAAGGTCATTGGTCTGGCGGCGTCCAACCATCCGACGACAGTCTCTAAGCTTGCTGTTTTGAGCGAGAAACTGGGCTTGAAGGATTACGTGTTTGGGCAACTCGAACGCGCCGGAATGCCGGGCGCCGCCCAGCAAGCCATGCCGGAGTCGCCCTTTTACGTCGAACTCAATGGCCATGGCGAAACGCGGCCCGGCATCGTCTACACAAATGTCGCTACCCGCTTCGATGAACTTATTACGCCATGGCAGGCGGCGTTCATCGAACAGGGGCAGGGGGCCAGGGTCGATAACATCCTGCTTCAGGATGTTTGCGCGATGGATTGGTCGGATCATGCCGCGGTGACGTTTTCCAGGAACGTGATCCAGATCGTGCTCAACAAGCTCGATCCCGAACATGCGCGCAAGCTCAAGTGCTATTGGCAAGCGCCGGTATTTGGCGGCGCACGGTGAAAGGATGCGCGACGATGGATGCGCCGCGCGCTACGGCGGTTCATAGCGGGCTTGCCACCGTCACAGCCTGCCATGGCCCGGCGGATTGGCCGGTGAGGGCGGCCCAGTACCAGGCGGATGTGTCGGTGAAGCCTTGTCCGCCGCTGTCCTCGATACGCTCGCAGACGCGCAGGCGAGTATCTTCTTGTCCCTTTTCGGCGATGAAGCAGCGCCAGCGTTCGTCCGCGCCGTTTTCCGATTGTTCGAGTTGTTCATCGCGGATGCTCCAGCCCATGGCGCGGTAGCAGTCGATGGCGGGATGCAGCATTCTGGTGGGGTGCGTGACGTGCCGCCAGACCAGCATGTCCTGGCCGTCGGTCAGGCGGACGATCCGGCCGGGAAACCCCTGTGCGAAACGCTGTTCGACTTTGCTCAGGGCCAGGGGGCGCAGCAGGCGGCCCCGCCACGCGGCTGGCCATTCCACGGAGGTGTCCGCTGGCGGCGCGGCGGCGGTTTCGTTGCGGGCGTCCCAGACCCCGGCGGCGTTCCAGGCGGCGCAGGCGGGCAGGAGCAAAACCGCCAGCAGCTTGAGGATTCGGGTTCGCGCCAATAGGGTCATGCTGGCGTCTCCTGCGCAGATGCGGATGCGGGTGCGAATGCGGGTGTCGGCGCGGCTTCGGCGGCGCTGACGTACATCAGGCGAAAAACGAGTGCGCAGACCGCTGCGAGCGCGATGAGGCCGATGCCTTCGTGCAGCCATGTGGCGGCGGCCTGTCCATCGGCTTGCAGCGCGACCAATGCGGTATTGCGCAATACGTTGCCGCTGAGGACAAGGCAGCCGACGGCGGGCAGGCGGCGGAGAAAGCGGGTATAGCCGCAAGCTGTCAGCAGGGCCGTGGCGCAGGCGGTGAAATAGCCGAGCCAGACGAGTTGAACGCCGGAGCAGGCGGCATCGACGAGCACTAGTTGTCCGTCTATCCGCAGCGCTACGCCGTCTCGTTCGACGTGATGAGCGGCGAGGAGTAGCCAGCGGGAGAGTTCCGCCGCTACAAGGCGCAGCGGATAGCCTGCATAGAATTGCAGGGATGCCATGAGCGGCAGCGACAGCGCCGCCAGCCCGAGTACGGGGGCGCTGGCGACGCGGCGGGGAAGCAGGGACAGCATTCCCGCTGCGAATCCGAGCAGGGCCAGGAGGCTTGCAAAAAGCGGCGGCAGCGCGCCCCAGGCTGCGCCTGCCAGCGCCACGAGCGCGAGTGCGGCACAAAACCACGCCGGACGCGGCGCGCGGCGCAAGCTTCCGCGATGTCGCCAGCCGACGAAGGCGAGCGCCGCCAGCGCCACAATTCCGAGCGGATCGTCCGAGCCATCCAGCATGCGTCGCGCCATCCACAGGATGTGCGGCCACATGGCAAGACCGAGCAGCGCCAGCCAGACCGCCGGGTGGATGCGGTCGAGCCAATGTGCGAGGCGGCAGACAATGAAGCGCCGAACGCTTCGTAGCTGTTCGAGCCGGGTTTGTCGAAGCCCGTGGTTCCACAGGGAATGTTCTTCTTCTGCACGCTCAGGGCGGATGGCGTTGTTCAGAGCTTCCATGGTCTTCATCAAAAACTGACTCCGGTTGGAAACCTCCCCCTTCATGGGGAGAATCGGACACGGGAGGGGCGTAAGCCCACAGCAGTCTTGTTGCCCGCTTACGGGCGTGGATTGAAACATCGTGAATGCTTTTTGCTTGGGAACCCCGCTTTTGCGGGGCGGAGCGATCCGGGAGGAGATGCCCCCTCCCGGATTCTTCTTACGCTTACAGCGTCAGGTGCCGACGGCGTTGCCGGGAAAGACGGCGCACGATCATCGCCAGCATGGAGATGGTCACGAGCAGGGCGCCAAGCGACTTCGGTTCGGGCGAGCCGGGAACGTAAGCGCCGCCGACCGCCATATTGTTGACGCCGCTGGGCAGTGGCTGCGGCTGGTCGACGCTTGCGGCGCTGTTCGGAATCAGGTTGCGGATGCGCTCATCGACTGCGATGAAGCTCGTGTATTGCGTGAGCAGTTTGTATTCGAGGCCGAGTGTCGTGATGGCGTTGCGCAGTGATCCATCGCCCAGCAAATCTGCCTGGTCGGAGAGGTCGGCGATCTGTTGGCGCGCCCATAGATGGCGCAGCGCGGAGAAGCGTTCTTCGTTTCCGTCCAGCGCTTCGAGCAGAGGCAGCGCTTGCCGGTAGGGGCCGTCCGCACGCCGGCCTTCCACCACCAATTGCTTCGGCCCCTTGCCTTGCGTGTCGCGCCACTTTCCGAAAAGAATGACTGGGCGCTCGGAGAGAGCATCGGGCAATTGCTGTGGCACGACATCCCAGGTTTCCACGCCTTTGAAAGTCGCACGCACGTTGGTGAGTACGGGCGAAGCGATCATTTGGCGGAAACGCGCCGCCGCTTTGGGAGCGTCCTCCGGGCTGGTGATGATGAAGGGTTCACCCATGCCCGCGCGCGCCAGACCCTCGACGAGATGCCTGTTGACCGAGGAGCCGATGCCGAAGGCGAACAGATTGGCGCGGCCCAGGTTGCGGCGCACGAGGCTGAAGGCTTCGCTTTCCACCGCCACGTACCCGTCTGTGACGACAACGATGCTGCGGGAAATATCCTTCGACTTGTCCTGTGCATAGACGTGGTGCAGCGCCGGGATAAGTTCCGTACCGCCGCCGCCGCTGCGGTGGTCGATCAGGCTCAGCGCTTTGTCGATGTTGTCCTGCGTGGCGGGCACGGAATTGTGGTGCAGAAAGTCGCTGCTGCCCGCAAACAACAGAACGTTGAAAGTGTCGCTCGGGCGCAGGCCGCCGATCAGTTCGCGCAGCATGGTTTTGGCGGTATCGAGCGGGAAACCGTGCATGGAGCCGGAAATGTCCACCACGAAAATGTAATCGCGGGGCGTGATTACGCTGGCCGGTATGGCCTTGGGCGGCTCCACCATTGCCAGGAAAAAGTTTTCCGCTTTTTCGCCCTTGCCGCGCATGAACATGACGCCGGATTCGACCGCATCTCCGGCCAGACGATAATCAAGGATGAAGTCGCGATTGTTGGCGGCATGATGCGCGTTCGCGGCGAGTCCGACATCGGCATGCTGCTCGCCGTTGCGGCGCAGCGCGATTTCATGCGAGGGCGAGGCGGCTTCCTTTATGGAGATCGGGGTATCGAGTTGCACGCGGATATCGAACTTCGACGGCGGCGCTACGCCTTCGGGCAAAGTCGGCTGTGCCGCCCATCCATTCCCGTCCGCCGCCGTTGTCGGCTGCGTACCGGCGTAGCGCGGGCCGACCACCGTGGGGAAAACAAAGCGGTAACGCCCGCTCTCCGCGTTCAGCAATTCGGTGTAGCGCAATTCAACCCGGACATCGTCGCCGGGCATGATATTTGCGACGTTCATCTGGAACACATTGGGCCGGTGCTGTTCCAAAAGCGCGGCGGTTCTGCCCTCGCTTTTCGCCTGTGTATATTCCTGCGCTGCTTGCCGTTTTTCGCGGATGCGCGCCTCGATCGAACGATCCGCCAGGCGCACATTCATTGCATGCACGGCGGCGCGCGTGGAACTGGGGAAGACGTATTTCGCCTCAATCGGGCGCGCGCCCTCATTCTTGTAGACCTGTGTCACCGTCACATCGGCGATCACCCCGGCGATGCGCACATCGACATCGGTCGATTTAAGCGGCAGGGCATCGACGGCGGGATCGCCGCCGGGCATGTAGAAATACGGACTTTCCGTCTTGTCCGGCGCTCCGTCCGGCTGCGCCTGCGACGACGGCGCGAACAGCACGGCCAGCGCCATGAAGCACGAAGAAGCCGCGTAGCAGCCGGAAGACAGGCATTTTCCCAATATTCTGGGAACGGAAATGTTTGGAAGCGGCGAAGCGGCGGGTTCTGCCGCAAGACGTTCGCCGACTGATTGCGCAAGCAGCGCCAGAGTATCGCGTACCATCATGGTCTCCCGTGGAAAGGTGAGGCCATCGTAGATGCGGCTTGTGAACGGCGCGGAAAGCGGGAATGGCGTTTTCGTGAAGCGAGGATGAAGCGAACCTTAAGGCATCCGATTCCGGGCCTTCACTCTCTGCCCAGCGCAATGGCCGGATCGAGCCGCGCGGCGGCGCTGGCGGGCATGTAGTCGAAGGCGAGCAGCATCGCCCGAATCGAGAAGATCACCGGCACGCCCCAGGTGAGCCGCTTGCAGCTTTCAGGCGCCCACCATGCGCCCGCCGCGCCGTCTGGCGAAAGGCCCGGCAATTGCGCCGATGCCGGAGCTGCCGTGCGCATGACATATCGCGCAGGCGAGCGCGTCGGCGGCATCCGCCTGTGGCGCGGCGGCAAGCGCCAGCAGCCTGCTTACCATGTGCTGCACTTGCTCCTTGGCCGCCTTGCCATGGCCGACCACCGCTTGTTTGATTTGCAGCGCCGTATATTCGGCTACCGGCAATTCGCAGGATACCGCGCCGCAAATCACAGCCCCGCGCGCTTGCCCGAGCAACAGCGTGGATTGCGGGTTGATGTTGACGAAAACCTTTTCCACCGCGGCAATGCCGGGCCGATAGGTAGCGATGACTTCACGCACGCCGTTGAGGATCGTCTTCAGGCGGTCCGGAAGGCCGTGGTTGGCGTTGTCGCCGGTGCGTATGCAACCGCTGGCGACATAGCCCAGGCGGTTGTTCGCCGCGTCGATGATGCCGAAGCCGGTCACGCGCAGTCCGGGATCGAGTCCGAGGATGCGGGTGACGCCGGGGGCGGGCATCATGACGTTTGCCGCGGCCATGGCTTATTCGTCGAGCGCCGCGGATGTGTAGACTTCTTGCACATCGTCGACCGCTTCGAGCGCATCGAGCAGTTTTTGCATGCGCACGGCGTCGTCGCCGGACAGTTCGATTTCGTTCTGCGGTTTCATGGTGACTTCGCCGAATTCGGATTTGAAGCCGGCGCTCTCCAGCGCCTCGCGGACAGAGGTGAATTCCCACGGCCCGGTGATGACTTCGATTGAGCCGTCGTCGTTGGTGATCACGTCTTCTGCGCCGGCTTCGATTGCCGCTTCCATCAGCGCATCTTCGTCGGCGCCTGGGGCGAACAACAATTGGCCGCAATGCTTGAACTGGAAGGCCACGCAACCGTCGGTGCCCATGTTGCCGCCGTATTTGCTGAAAGCATGGCGCACGTCGGCCACGGTGCGGGTCTTGTTGTCGGTCAGGCAATCGACCATGACCGCCGCGCCAGCTATGCCGTAGCCTTCGTAGCGGGCTTCTTCGTAAACCACGCCTTCGAGTTGGCCGATGCCGCGCTTGATGGCGTTTTCGATTGTGTCTTTGGGGACGGACTCGGCCTTGGCTTTATCGGCCGCCAGCCGCAGCCTCGGGTTGGCGGTGACATCGCCTCCGCCCATTTTGGCGGCGACCGTGATTTCCTTTATGAGTTTTGTGAAGATTTTGCCCCGCCTGGCATCCTGGCGCCCTTTGCGGTGCTGGATGTTGGCCCATTTAGAGTGACCAGCCATGTGATGAACCCCTGAAAGCAGCTTGTACGTTGAAGTGCGCCAGTATAGCGTGCCTCTACTCCTGCCTTGCTTCTTCTCCGGCTGTTGC
>JAIRWW010000101.1 GCA_031268685.1 Azoarcus sp. | reverse complement strand
GGACTTGAGTCCAAGACGAAAGCAGTACAAATCGGAGAGCGCCTCGGCGCCTTTCAGCTTTGTCGCCCACCAGATTTCGCCCAGGGAGCTGTGTGCGGTCAGGACTCGGTTCATGGATGGAATATGTTCGCAGTCGGGGCCGGGGAGGTCGTCAGGCTTCGGCTTTCCGGCTCAGCGCCTCGCTAAAAATGCCTAAAGGCTTCTAAAAAATGCTCTCGGCAGGAATACAAATTGAAAATGACAGAACGGATGATAGACGATGCCGCGACAAATGTCACACTATGACCGATGGACCCATGATCGCAATGAGGTAGCAGACCATGCAAAATTCATCCCCGCATCGCCAGGGGGAAGGCCCGAAAGTAATATGTTTGCGCATGAAATTGCCCGCGCAGGCTCTGCTCAAGCACATGACGGTCAATCTCATTCGTCTCGATCCCATCCCGCGCAAAGGCGGCATCAAGGTGCGCCGACTCATCGCAGCAAATCCGATCTCTATCGCGCACACTTGTTCAGCATGGATGTGTAGCGGCAAGCTGTGTTCGTGCGATTGCCCTGCCGGCATCGACCGATCCCCGCAGACTCTTGCCGTCTATGGCAAGCTGTTTGAACGCAGGCAGCGTCTGGCCAACCCAGGCTCGAAAAGCGGACTCGAACGCTTTTGGATCGAGCAGCCGGAAGACGCGTGCAAACGTGTCGGGAGAAGGTATGCCGTTTTTCAGTCGCAGGAACTGTCTCAGCCGGGTTTCTTTGACATGTGCCCAGTCGGTTCAGAACAATTATGATAAATAAATGCATTCGTGATAGCCCTTGAAGGGATCACGAACAGGTTCTGCAAGCTTATTCCCCGGAAGAAAAAATAGACCTTTCATTCCGGGCTTGGCTCAAGCTTGCCGCGGCGTGATTACACTCAACAAAGTAACGGCTATTTATGAATAAGCTTTTAGCTTGAGGCTTTCTGAAGCGCATCTTATCAAATCCCCCACAGTGCCTCTAAAATGTGCTTAAACCATTCTTTGATACTATAAAATTTATTTTTGCCGTTATGTAGACGCTTTATCAATAGAAAAGTTGCATAAACAATAATAGTAAACGCAATTAACGTGCTGATAACAGCAATGATAAGCTCAGTCATTTCCATCAGGAATCACCATAGTTAGTCTCTCCAAGCATTATCCCCCAAAGATTTTTCCGTCTCGTATCACCAAAACTTTCGCACTGTGCTTCCTTCCATTGTTGCTGAGCACCTTCCCATGCCGCTTTTGCTGACTTCAAGTTCCATGTTCTCCAAGCTGCAAGAGCCACTGGCGGTAGTGCCCCGCTGCGAAAACTTTTACATCTCGTGTTTGCGCATGAATTGCCCGCGCAGGCGCTATGCGCCTGCGCGGGCGGGGAATGCGGCTGCGTTTTATTGTTTCTCTTTTTTCGCGCCGCGGCTGGGGCCGTTCAGGAAGCCGCTCGGGTAGGCGCGCGGGTCGAATTCCTGGAGCCGCTCTTGCGTTGCGTCCAGATCGCTCTGCCAGTCGTTTTCGTCGGTGATGACTGTGGGCTTGATGAGCACTACCATTTCGCGTTTTTTCAGGGCGCGCCGGGTGTTTTTGAACAGCTTGCCCAGGATGGGGATGTCCCCGAGTCCGGGTACCCGGTCTTCTTCGTCGCTTTGCGCTTGCGACATGAGGCCGCCGATGGCCACGATGTAGCCATCCCGCACGCGGACGATGCTGTCCGTTTCCTTGACCTTCGACGAGGCCAGGGGCAGGGTGTATTCGCCAACTTGTTCGCCCAGGTTGACTTTCAGCTCGCGGGTGGCGACGTCCGTGACCGCTGGACGGATGTGCAGGGTAATCATGCCGCTGTCGCCGATCTGCGGCGTCACATCCAGTGCAATGCCGGAGAAGAAGGGCGAAACTTTGATGCTCGGCATGTTGTTGGTTGTGCCGGAGCCGTAGTTGGTGGTGTTGCTGTCGTTGGTGATTTCGGTGACGAAATAATCGTCTACGCCGACTTTCAATACCGCTTTCTGGTTGTTCAGCGTGGCGATCCGGGGGCTGGACATGACGTAGACGCTGCCCTGGGTTTTCAGGAAGTCGATGATCATCGAGAAGCTGCCGATCCTGAGCGCACCTTGCGCCGACATCAGCAGGCCGCTGGCGCTCTTCATGGTGTTCAGCACGCCGCCGGCGCCGGTCATTGTGCGTTGCGACGCCGTACCGTCGGGGGGCCAACTGCCCGGACCGCTCCGCAGGTCGGACAGGTGCGTCATGGTGTCGGTAGATGCGTTGACGCCGCCGACTTGCCGCCCCCATTTGTCGAAGGCCGTCCAGTTGATGCCGGACTGGAAGCCGTCGTTCAGTTCGACTTCGATCAGTTTGGCTTCCAGCATTACTTGCCGTTCGACGCCGCCTTGCAGCGCTTTCAGGAGGTCGGAGATTTCGCGCAATTCGACAGGCAGCGCCCTGACCATGATTACGCCGGATTGCTGGTTCATTACGAGGCGGCGGCTGTCCGGACAGCGGGTCAGGGAGAAACGCTGCGTGCTCATGTCGACGGTGCTTCCGCCGCCCGCGGAGTTGGATGGGTTGTCGATTTTGTATTCGCAATCGAGTATCGAGGCGATGCCGACGCCCAGATCCAGCCAGAAGTCCGATGCCTGCCCGGTGAAAACGCTGGTGTTGATGACCGCGTTCGTGCCGTTTGAGGATGAGCCGCTGCCGCTTGAATTGCTGCTCGCGCTGCCGCCCGAACTGCCGGAGGTCGGCATGCTGGACGAGATTACCTGCGTCGAGGAAGTGCCGCCGCGCCGCGCCGCGAGGTAGCTCACCTGGAAGATGCGCGTCTGCGGCGTGTTGGTGGAGACCAGGATGCGCGTGCCATTTATCCGGAAGTTGTAGCCGTAGATGTCGCGGATCAACTCCAGGGCTTCCTGTACGGTGACGTTTTTCAGGTTGACGGTGATTGTGCCGCTCAAGTCCGGCGGCAGCACCATGCTGTAGCGGGAGTCGTTGACGATGGCCATGAAAACTTGTCCCGCCGTTGCGTCCCGCACCGAGAGGTCGAAACGCGGCTCCGGCGCTTGGGGCGGTGAGGGGGGCTTTTTGGTGGGGATGCGCGCCAGGGGCGGCAGCGAGGCATCGACGGCCTGGGCATCGGATTTCAGCACCGGCTTTTGCGCGTTCAGGCTGTTTTTCATCCGGTCGTAGGTTTCTTCGCGCGTCATGAGCGGGGAGCAGGCGGTCATCAGCGATAGCGCTATACCCGCTGCGAGGATGCGCAGCGCGCCGCGTGAGTCAGTTTCCCGGTGTTTCATTTTTTTTCTCCTGTTTGGGGTCGGAGCGTTCGATCACCGGCGTTAAGCGCAGTACTTGACGTCCTTGGGTGTTTTCGATCGTCACCTCGTTATCTCCGATCTTTACCAACCGGAATCCGTCGATTTCTCCGCCTACGGCCAATTGCGTGCCGCTGATCATGGCGAATTGTTTTTCGCCCTTGCGCCATACGAGTTCCAGCCGCAGGTTTTCTTCCCCGCGCAGGATGTTGTCGGACGCTTCTTGCCAGCCGAGGGGGCGGGTTGGGTCGCGCAGGGCGCTGCCACTCTGGGCCGCAAGCGGTCCACTGGCGCAGCTCAGCGCGAGGAGCGCGATGAACATGTTTTTCATAGTTCGAGCCAATGTCTGTCCAGACTCAGCGTGTAGACGATGAGCGTCAGTTCCGATTCCGGATATGCCAACACTTCCAACTTTGCGTGTTGCCAGAACAGGCGTTCGGGTTGTGCTTCCAGCATGCGCAGATAGGTGAGCAGCGCCAGGTAATTGCCGCGCAATTTGATCTCGAAGCCATGTTTATAGACGTCGTTTTCAAATACTTGCGGCGGTGCGCTTTTGTCTGTCCCGGCTTGTTGCGAGGCCAGCAGGCCGACGGCGGGCAGGTTGTTGAAACCGGACAGGCGCACGTCGGGCGTTTTTTGGATCAGCTCTTTCAGCAGCGTCACTGTGTGGGTCGGATTCAGCATCGCCGAGCCATAGGGCCGCAGGCGTTCTTCCACGCTCGTTATCTGGCGCTCCAGGGAATCCAGTTCCTGGCGCAGAGCCGTGTTGGGGTCTTTTTCCAGATGTTCGGACAGGGTCTTCATCTGCTCGTCCAGGCCGACGAGTTCTTCGGCGCGGTCGATGGATTGCTGGTTGTATTTTTGCGCGCGCTCGAAGGTCGGCTTCAGCCACATGATGCTGGCCAGATAGACGACGGAAACTATGGTCACGATTCCCACCATCATGCGTTCCCGCCTGCTCATCGCCATGAAACGCGCTGAGTATTGCTGCCACAGGCTTTGTTCCGGCATGGCGTGCGGGTTTTTGTTCATGGCCATGTGAGCCTCGCATTGTTCGCGGGGGTTTCTTCGCCGCGCAGGACGAACTCCAGCCAGCCGCTGCGTTCGAGTGTTGTCCGCTCGTCCAGCTTGCTTTCGTCCGGCTGCGGTTTCGGGGGGATTGAACTGACTTCCAGCGCGGCGAAGCGCCGTCCGCGCAAATCGGCCTCGTGGTTCAGCCGTTCCACGAAATTGGGCAGAAGGTTTTCGGAAACCAGGCGTCCGCGCAGCAGGATCGCGCCTCCGCTGCCGGACTGTATGTCGAAGCCCGTCAGCCACAGACCTTCCGGCGTCTGGCGCGCCAGCGCCGTCATGATGCTGGAGAAGCCATCCGGCTGGCTTGTACTGTCGTTCTTGAGGATGAGCAATGCCTGCCGCCGGTGCTCCAGCCAGGTTCTGCGCTGTGCGATCTGCTGCTCCAGTTGCGGGTCGGGCGCTTGGCTTATTTGCCGGGCCGCAAGGTCTTTCAATCGGCCCTGCGCCTCTTGCCAGGTGCTCTCCCGCGCGTTCAGGCTGGCCAGCGCCTGCCGTTCGGTGTAGATGCCCCAGGCGCCGATGAGCGCCAATACAGCGACGAGCGCCATGGTCGATAAAATCAGCGCTTTCAGCGATAGCCAATCCCGCCGGGGGCGCAGGGCCGGGTTGAACAGGTTGATTTGCTGGCTCATGATTCGCCGTCCGCCATCATTGCCCGGAATCGCCGCGCAAAGCCGCGCCGATTGCCAGGAGATAGCGGGATTGCCTCACGGGCTGTTGCAGGCTCGGGCAATCCCGGATATCCACCTTGCCTTGCAAATTCAATAAATCCACCGGCACGTAGAGATTGTCTTTCAGGTATTTCGGCAGGCCGGAGAGTTCGTTTCGATGTGCAAGCGACAAGCGGCCAATATGAATGAATCCATATTGACGGTCGAGCGCATCGAAAGTGCGCTGCAATTCGAGGCTGATCCGCTCGAAAAGCTGGTTTCTTTGTTCTTTGTCGTTGTCGCTCAATTGCTTCAATGAAATATTGATGCTGCGAAAGTCGTACAGTTCTCCGCGGAAAGTCACGACCAAAAGTCCTTTATCGTTGTCGAAGTAGAGACATGCTTGCCCCTGGTTCGGCATTTCCAGTAATGCGGAAATATTGCGCAAGGCCATTCCCGGCGTATCTATAACGGCCAGGTCGAGTCCCGTCGAATCGAACGATTTCATCACCGATTGGATAACGTCGTTTTGGGCTGCAACGACATACACCATGCGCTGGCGTCCGGGCATATATTCTTCGGTGGGAATGTCGAATACATCGAAGCTGGCATTTGCCACGGGAAAATCCAGATGATCCTGCAAGCTCCATTGCAGGGCCGTTTTCCACTCCTGGCGGGGCACTTGCGGCGCTTCCATTTGCAGGATCTGATATTCCCCCGCGCTCAACAAAGTCGAGACGGGTGTTTTTTTCCAGCGGGACAGCCTGTCGCCCGAGCTGAACTCGGCGGCCGGGATTTTGTATGCCGCAGTGATGCGCGGCAAACCGATGTCGCTTCGCTGGTGTGCCACATGGACGAGCAGGCGGTTCCCTCCGCTGGGCACTACGGCGAGCAGGCCGGATTTTCCAGTAGAGCGTTTAGTGAATGGAATACGCAAAGTAATCACCCAGTATTTTAGAAAAACACTGTTCTGAAAATGCGGCAAAAAATATGCTCGCACAGCAAAAAATTCACAATTGAATTGTGATTTTCAGAACGAATAATTTGCTGTCTCCATGTTGTCATTGTGTGTTGTCATTGTGTGGTTCCTTTTAGAATAGCCCATTTGCTTTCATTCATCCGTTACTATCGTCACACGTTGGCGCTCAATATAGGTGGGTGATGTTGCCATTGAGTTATCCGGACAGCTTGAGGCGGAATTACATGCAGTTACTGTGATAGTAAAAACATTCACTATTTGGGTAACGCCTGCGTAATCCTTGCCTTCATTGAATGAATTTTTTGTGCAGTCGACCACAGCCCGGAAGCCGGTTTCCGGGCGGAAATCCAGCGTCGTACTGGAAGCGCATGCCTTTTTTTGCAGCGCTTGATATTGCCCCCATTCATTGCCCGCCCGGATGGCCGCTTCCGCACGGGCCATGAGTACGTCCTGGGTTATGGTTATTTGCTGCGCCGTGCCAAAACGCACCAGCGCCCCAGCCAGCGAAGCCAGGACGACTAAAATGGCGATGGCCATTACCGCGCCCATGCCGCCTTGTGCATAAGGTGTTTTCATGAGAAAAACCGCTGTTTTCGGGTTCATGGCAAATTGATGACGTGGGCGCCGTAGGTGAGGCGGACTTTTTCTTTTGCTTCAGCCAGTTCCAGTTCCATCCAGACGAAGCCGCTTTGCTGTGTCGCGCCCTGGTTTGGGTCGTAGACGAAGCGGCAGGCGCTTACGTGTCCTGCCAGCAGGTCGCCGCCGGTGGGGCAGGCGGCCAGCGAGGTTCCGCTGCCGGAGAAATCGCCCGTTACGCGCTTGAGCGTGCCCGTGCCCGTGCCCGCTATGCTGGTTCCAATACCGCTGCATACGTAGGTCACTACAGGGTTTGTCTTTGGCGTCAGCACGAAACGCCCGTCCATATAGGAAAATGGCGCATAGATGCCGTTCATGCTGCCCATGGAGAGGCGTACCGTGGCCAGCGCTGTGTCGACGGCGCTGCTTGCCGTGAGGGGCGCGCGGTTGTGTCCGGCGTAAACGTCGCTGCCTGTCTGGTTGCCGATGACGATCCAGTCGCCCGTCGCCGCTTGCAGGGGAGAGAGCACGTCGAATTGGGGGAAGGGCTGCGTCAGATCCAGCGCCTTGCTGTCATTGCGCGTCATGTCTTCCAGCTTGCGGTAGCGCCCGCCGCCCACGGTGCGCACGAAGCGAAAGCAGGACGTGCCGTATGTCTGTACCGAATTGGGAACGGCGCTGCGCACCTCGCGGCTCATGCGCCGCAGAGCGCCATCGGCCATGTCGCTCAGGTCGGCCCGGCGGCGGCTGTCCAGATATGAATCGACCGCCGGACGGAAAAACATCATGGCGCTGACACCCAGGATGCCCATGACCATAATGACTACGATCAGTTCTATCAGGGAGAAGCCTCGGGCAGTTTTCATCGTCGTTATCGTCGTTATCGTCGTTGTCATCTTCATTTCGCCCAATTCGCGCGCCATGTGACCAATTGCACGGATTCGCCGCCGTTTGTTACCTGGACTTCAAAGCGGCGCACGTCGTCGGATGGAATGCCGTTCCAGTCGCCTGCGGGCTTGGCGACCGTCACCTTGATCTTGTAGTTGGCAAGCAGGGGGATGACGTCGCCGCCGTCTATGGGGCGAATACCCGCGCATTCATAGCCGTTGTAGTAGTCCATGTTGTCGAAATCGGTACGATCCGGACAGCCGGTAACGCCGCCGGTATGACCCGATTGTGATATCCAGGGTTTCAGGTTGAGTTCCTCCATCATTTCTTCGGCAATTGCCAGCATTTGTTTATGGATGAGTGGATCGGCGCTGCCCTTGACCACTGTCCGGAAGGCTGTCAGCACCCCGGTCAGCCCAATCGCAATAATGGCGATTGCCATGATCAGTTCGGGCAGGGTGAAGCCCGTCTGGGCGGAAGATTCATTGCACATAGCCCGTTGCTCCGGCGATCTGGATAGAGTTCGTGCCCGTTACGGCCAATGCTTCGGTCCTGTGTGTCGTGCCGGCCGGGTCTTCGGTAATGTCGCCGTTCGGCTGGAAATAGATTGTCCTGGCCGGTGCGGCGTTGATGGCGGAGTTTCTGGGAATGAGGTCCGGCTTGCCGTCCGGCCCCGGCAGCGCTGCCGAGCAGGCCGTCGAACCGTGGGCGGTGGCGATGGAGATGCTGGCGCGCTGCGCCTCGATGTGTACACAAGTCAGGCGGCGGTGGCTGACCGCCGTTTTCTGGGCGTAACGCAAGGTCGCCACTAGGGCATCCCGGAACACCACGCTGTCGAACGCAGAAGTGTTCATCATCTTCGGGAGCGCCACCGCTGACAGGATGCCCAGCAGGATGATGACCACTACCAGTTCGATCAGGGTGACGCCGGCGCTTGTTCGCCTGCGGCGGATTTTTGCTTTTGTTTCCATCAGTGCACTTCCCGTTTATGCACAGCGCGATAGCTTTCGCCGGAATAAATTCCGAAAGTAGCGCGCGCGGCAGGGTCGGCCTCGCCGGATTGCGCCTGGCTGCAAGCGCCGTTCCATGCGCGCAGCCAGGAAAGGTTTGAGGCCGCTCCTTCCTTGTAGGCCGTCGCATGGTTGCAGGCGTTGTCTTCCGCGTCGTCGCCGAGGTTGATGCTCACGCCAACGCTTCCCGTGCTGCCGCCCGGTTTCAGGATGATTTGGCCAATGCCGCCGGACAAATTCAGATCTTCGACTTGCGGCGGCGAAGCCATCGGCGCGCTCCCCGGTGATTGATGCAGGGAAACGGATAGCGCCGCCCGTTTGCCCGCATCGGCCAGAGGGGTATTCGGGCCAATCTGGCTAAGGTCCGTCGCGCTCAGCGCCCAGGTGCAAGTAATGCCGCCGCAATGCCAGAATTGAACTTGTATGGGCATTTCCAGGTTCGCTTTCCCTGTGCCGAAATGGTTGACCAGCCTGATGCGGCCGCGTGCGACCTTGATACCCGCTTCCGGAGAATCGGCTGGCGCGGCGGACGATAGGGAAGTAACGCCGTCGCGGCCATTTTCCGTGGCGCGGATGTAAATATTGACTGGCTCGACGGGCCGGGATTTGAAGGTATGAACGTATCTGAATAAACCGGAGAACATCCCGCCGACGCCATGTAGGTCGGCGAATTTTCCGGATGGAATTTCCGCCGCGCTCAGATCCTGGCCTGGCATGGGTTCCAGGCGTCCGCCATTGATGGCCGAATTGGGCGGGTTTTCGTCCGCTTTTGCCGTCGACCCATGGGCGGCCCAGGCGCTCAGTTTGACTTGGGCTGCGAAATCCTTGCGGTAGTTATCCAGCCTTACGCTGCAAGTTGTGTCGCCATACATGCAGGCTTTCAGTTTCAGTTCAAAAGGCTGGCCGGTATAGAAGACACCGCCGGGCGGGCAATTCAGCTCTGGCGGGCAAGTCATGCGGCCCTGCGGGCCGATGTCGGTCTGGAAATGGTCGGGGTAGAAGCGGCCAACATTTACCGGCTGGCGTCCTGTTGCCGGAATGTCGCCTGCGCCCAGGTAGTCGTCGCTCAATGTGGCTGTGCCACTTGCTTTGTCGCCCAGGCGGGGAGCGATAGTGATGATGCCGACTTCCCGCCAGGACTGATTCGTGACCCTGGCCGCGCCGTTCGTAATAGTGAGCAAGCCTTGTACGGCGAGGTCGGGATCGTCGCCATCCGATGGCATCAGCAGCGCTTTTTCCAGAAAGATCGCTTTGCCCGTATTTTCATTGCCGAAATTGGGCGTGACGTTTCCCTGTACGGAGCGCGACTCCACAGTCATTTCAAACGCTTGTCCGGATTTGCAGAAACGCGCGCCGCTCGGGGCATTTGCGGCCGGATTGGCCGTGCCGTCCGCGCATGTCAGGTTCTTCAGCGCCAGTGCGGCGGGCTTTTGCACGAATGCGCCGCTGCTGTGTATCTTGTCGTTTTCTCCTGCAATACGCAGGAACAGTTCCAGCTTGCCCACGTCTTCATAGAAGAAACTGAATACGCCGTTCGCAGTCGCTTCGCCCGGCATGATCGTCAGGGAAAGCGGCGTCGTTGTGTTCCAGTGCTGTGTGGTTTCGTCGCTCCTCGAACATATGCTCAAGGCTTGCAGCGTCTTGCCGCCGAAGGCGGCATAGACCGCAGCCTGCGCGGGCGGCCCGGGCGGATCGATGCAGCGCAATGCAAATTCGAGGTTTACGCTTGCGCCGCCAGGGGCGTCCTGGGCTAATTTTCC
>JAIRWW010000135.1 GCA_031268685.1 Azoarcus sp. | reverse complement strand
CGGCATGCCCGGCTTCGTCCGCCTCAACTTCGGCTGCACGCGCGCAACGCTGGATGAAGCACTGGCGCGCATGGCGCACGCACTGAAAGCCTGAGCGCGCTATCGGCTGGAGACCTTCGGCAACATGTGTTTTACAAAAGGCTCTATCAAAACAGGCTCGTCCTGACGGAACGAATACTTGGCGACATCGTGAGCCTTATTCTTCATCGAATTCTTCATCGAATTCTTCGTCGACCTCTTCATCGACTACATCCTTCCATGCCTGATCGTAGGCATCACGATTGGCAAAGTAGCGTTTGGCGTTGTCGATGGTGCGATCCAGCATGATCCGGTCGTCGTCGTCGAGGTCAACGTAGGCCAGATGCCGCGACAGAAAATCTTCGCTGTAGCTGCCGTTGTAGAGTTGCCTGATCGCGGCATTGAGGAAGGACGAAATCAGATTCTCGTGATTGGCGAACGAAAGATCGACCGCATAGTCGGCCTTGAATGCGGCAACGATCTTGTCGAACACCTTTTGTCCGTCGTCCGTCGAGACCCAGATGGGGCCGACGAGGTCGTAGATTTTCAGGGTGATTCTGTTTGCCATGGCAATACTTCCCTAGTTGTCTTCCGATAGCAGTCGGTAGCTTTTCGTGTCGGCAGTGTTGATTTCGATGTTGACTACTGTACCGGGAAAGGAACAGCCCATGCGCGTGAGAGTTTCCTTCCTGCCGTTCATCTCCCAGTAACCGCGATCCGAGATGATTTGGAGGCGTCCCTCGTTGAGCGTCACGAACTCCTTGAGCAGCTTGAGGCCGAGTCCACCAGGAATCTTGCCTTTCCGGACAGTGTTCCCTTTCCTCAAGGCCCATTCGATGGCCTTGTCGGAGTTCATTTTGAGTCCCAGTTCCTTAGCGATTTTTTTGCGGATGCCGATGCCCGCGTCAGCGATGGAAAAATCCAACCGCTCTTTTTTCGGGAAATACTGCCCGCAGGCGAAAATGCCAAGTTCTGTCTCCGAATGCGCGGCGGCATTGATAAAAACTTCCATGATACTGCCCTTGAATCGCCGGGACAATGCTTCAGTCATTGCCGGTATTTTTTGCCGTTTGAGATGCTGGCTTACATAGGTGGTGAAGTAGCGCTCATCGTCTGCATTCAGGCGGCGATATGGAATCGTAGTGCCAAAATTGTCTTTTCGCGGCGCATAACCGTAGCTCGTCAGGAAACCGTTTCTGGCCAGGATTTCTTCGGTGCCTTTGTGCATGTCTTTTATGCTTATGTCATTAAACCCGTCAGTCGCATGGGCAAGCACGACACCAAGCGGTGCACTCATGTTGGCGTCGAACCAGTCGCAGGCGCTGAAATCCAGACAGATTTTCTCAAAGGCACAATCGCCCATTTTCGCTGCGAACTGCGCGAGCCTTTCGTATCCTTTCAGCGTGCTTTCGATATCGCCCACATCAAGTATCACGAGGATTCCTTTTGTCTTGTCCAACGCTCCGCTGGCGCCACAACCGACACCCGCCGCAGCAAAACCCGCTCAGGCCGCCCGCGCCAGTTGCATTCCCCCCAGCGCCAGCGCGCCCGCCGCCAAGCCCACGGCCATATCCAGCAAGCCAGACAACAGCAAACCGCCCTGGGCGGCGGCAAGCGCGGCGGACAGGTGGTGAATGACGGGAAGACCATGGGCGAGAATGCCGCCGCCCACCATGAACATGGCGGCGGTGCCGATTATGGTAAGGAATTTCATGAGCATCGGCGCTGCGCCCAACAATGCCTTGCCCATGGTCTGCGACAGGACGCCTTGCCGCCCGTGCAGGTAGAGGCCCAGGTCGTCCAGCTTGACGATGGCGGCAACGAAGCCGTATACCCCGGCGGTCATCAGCAGCGCGATGCCGGTCAGTACCGCTATTTGCATGCTCATGGCCTCGTTCGCCACGGTGCCCAGCGCAATAACGATGATTTCGGCGGAAAGCACGAAGTCGGTGCGGATTGCGCCTTTTATCTTTTCCTTTTCTGTTGCCGCTACGTCGGCAGGCTGTTGCGGCCCGCCAGCTTCATGGGCGGTGCTTTTGTCCTCTTTGTGCAGAAATTTGTGGGCTAATTTTTCCATGCCTTCAAAACAGAGATAAAGGCCGCCCACCATCAGGAGGGGCACGATGGCCCAAGGCAGAAAAGCGCTGATGAGGAGCGCCACGGGCACGAGAATCGCCTTGTTGACGAGCGATCCTTTTGCAACGGCCCAGATCACGGGCAATTCCCTGTCCGCCCGCACGCCAGCAACTTGCTGCGCGTTCAGGGCAAGATCGTCGCCAAGGACGCCTGCGGTTTTTTTCGCGGCGACCTTGGTCATCAGGGCGACGTCATCGAGAATGGCTGCGATGTCGTCGATCAGGGCAAGCAGGCTGGCACCGGCCACGGGAATTCCTTTTTGAAAAACGGGATACGGCGAACCGGTGCTGGGCTTGCCCGGTTCGCCAGCTTTACCTCTGGAAGCTTCCCGGCAGTTCTCGTCCGCTCGGGCTGAAGCCTGTCGAAGCCCATGATTCTACTGGGAATGCCCTTCGACGAGACCAGGACGAGCGAAATTGTGCGGAGACTCGCTTTATTCCTGATGGAATTGCGCAGGGCTTCTCTTATTTCTTATGGATGATCTCTACTTCATCGCTGTTCGCCAGCCCCGCCGCATTGGCTTCGTCGGTGTCGATGTGGAATTCGCGAAAGTGGCCGTCGCCGGAGCGGATTAGCACGTCCTCGAATACCAGCGGGCGCGTGCCACAGGTTTTCACATTGACGAGGTCTTTATCTTTCAGGCCCGCATCCGCGGCCTGCGCCGGGGAGAGGTGGATGTGGCGCAATGCGACGATGGTTCCGGCTTTCAGTTCGACTTCACCCTTCGGGCCGACGAGTTTGATGCCGGGAGAGCCTTCCAGCTTGCCGGATTCGCGCACGGGCGGGTCGATGCCGAGCGCGCGCGCATCGGTCTTGGAGATTTCGACCTGCGTTTGAGGCCGGGTGGGGCCGATTATGCGGATGTTTCTGAACGAACCCTTTGGGCCGACGAGGTCGACCTGCTCGTGCGCGGCGTACTGGCCCGGTTGCACGAGTTCCTTGTACGGCGTGAGTTTGTGTCCGGGGCCGAAAAGCGCGGCAAGGTCTTGCTCGGACAGGTGAAGGTGCTTGTTGGAAATGCCGACAGGGACTTTGTAACCCATTGTTTTCTCCTTGGAATGTCACCCGCGCCGACGCGTCCTGCAAGGCGCGGCGGCGCGGGAGGGGATGTGTGCCTGCGTCTTACAGTTTTGCAGTTACAGTTTCAGGACTTCAGTCGTATAACGAGCAATCATGCCTTCTTCGTTGGTGGGCACGACTGCGACGGCGACGCGGCTCTTGGAGCTGTCGATGCGCAGTTTGTCTTCGCTGTTGGCCGCCGGGTCGATATCAATGCCGAGCCAGGCTGAAAGAGCGCCGACGCGCTCGCGGATGACCGCAGAGTGCTCGCCAATGCCGCCGGTAAAGACGAGCGCATCGAGTCCGCCCGCCGCCGCCGCCAGCGAACCAAGCTCGCGGGCGATCCGATAGCAGAAAAGCTCGACCGCCTGCCTGGCGGGAGCCGCATCGGAAGCGAGCAGGACGCGCATATCCTGGCTCAGGCCCGACACCCCGAGCAATCCCGAATCTTTGTAGAGCAATTGGGTAAGCGCCTTGTAGTCCATGCCTTTCTGGTCGATCAGGTAAAGCAGGACGCCGGGGTCTATCGAACCCGAGCGGGTACCCATGATGAGGCCGTTGATGGTGGAAAAACCCATCGTCGTCGCCACGCCCTTGCCGTCGCGCACTGCGGCCATGGAAGCGCCGTTGCCCAAATGGGCAATCACGACCGCGCCCCGGGCCTTGTCGCCGATGACATTCGGCAGGCTGCGGGTGATGTAGTCGTAGGACAGGCCGTGGAAGCCGTAGCTTTTTATCCCGCCTTCCGTGAGCGCGCGCGGCAGGCCGTAGATTTGCGCTACTTCGGGGTTGCTTCGGTGGAAGGCTGTGTCGAAGCAGGCGACCTGCGGCACTTGAGGCAGCAGGGTGAAAATTTCTTGTACCGCGCGCAGGTTGTGCGGCTGATGCAGGGGTGCGAGCGGGATGAGGGTTTCGAGTTCGGCCAGCGTCGACGCATCGAGTTTCACCGGAGCGCTGTAGCGTTCGCCGCCATGCACAACGCGATGGCCCGCCGCGGAGATTTTCAGTTCCGGCGCATGATTGTCGAGCCAGCGAAACAGATAGGCCAGGGATGCGCGGTGCTGTTCGGTCTGGTCGCCCGAGACGTCGACGTCTTCCTGGAAGCGGGTGCCCTTGACCTTGGCGGAAAGCTTGGGCGTGGCGCCTATGCCTTCGATCTGACCGGATACCGCCGGATGTTCGGCCAGTTCCGGCTCAAGGGGGAAAAGCGCGAATTTCAGGCTCGACGAGCCGGCGTTGAGAACGAGAATGGACTTCATGGCTTATTTTGCCTCCCTGCTGCTGTTATGGTGGTGGATCAATTGGGCGATGGCGCACGAGACCGTGCGGGTTTGCGCGGTATCCGCGCGAGTAGTGAGAACGATCGGCACACGGGCTCCCAGCACGATGCCGCCCATCAGCGCATCGGCCAGATATTCCAGTTGCCTGGCGATGATGTTGCCCGCCTCGATGTCAGGCACCGCAAGAATGTCGGCATTCCCCGCCACCGGCGAGTCAATGCCCTTAATGCTGGCGGCCCTGGACGAAACAGCCTTGTCGAAGGCGAGCGGCCCGGCCAGCAGGCCACCTCGGATTTTGCCATATTCCGCCATCTCGCACAGGGCGACGGCGTCCAGCGTCGCGGGCATTTCGGGGTTTACAGCCTCGGTTGCGGCAAGGATGGCAACCTTGGGTTCGACGATGCCCATCATTTCCGCGAGATCGATGGCGTTCTGGATGATGTCGGCTTTTTCTTCGAGCGTGGGCGCGATGTTGATTGCCGCATCGGTCACGAGGAGCAACTTCGGATAGGCTGGCGCGCTGGCGACAAAGACATGGCTGATGCGCCGCTCGCCGCACAGTCCGGCGGTTTTCGAGAGCACGGCGCGCATAAGGTCGCGGGTCGACAGCGAGCCTTTCATCAGGGCGCTCACGCCCTCGTCGCGGCACAGCGCCACGGCGGTTTCGGCAGCAGCAGCGTTGTCCGGGACATTGATGATGCGGATGCCCTTGATATCCAGCATCTGTTCCTCGGCCAAGGCGCGAATCTTGCGGTCGGGACCGACCAGGATGGGCGTGACCAGCCCAAGCAAGGCGGCCTGGAGCGAGCCGCGCAGCGAATCGGCGTCGCACGGACAAACTACCGCGATCTGTATCGGCGGCAGGCCATCGACGAGCGAAAGCATGCGGCGGAAGCGCTCTTCCCGGTCGGCGATCTTGATTTCGGGCGGCAGCACCTTGGGGCGGCGGATTCTCTGGGTCGGCGCGGCCACTTCGGCGCAGCCGTCCATGACCTTGACACCGCTCTGGTTGATCGCCTTGCAGTCGAAGACGATATGGTTGTTGTGTTCGTGCTTTTCCCGGCAAGTCACGCTGATGGTGACAGTGTCGCCGACCGTCACGGGCCGCCAGAAATTGAAGCTTTGCGAGACGTAAACCGTGCCGGGGCCGGGGAATTCGGTGCCGAGAATGGCCGAAACCAGCGTGCCGCCCCATAGGCTGTGGCCAACGATGTCACGGAACTGCCCGGCCTGCGCGAACTCGGGGTCGAGATGCGTCGGGTTGATGTCGCCCGAGATGGCGGCGAAAAGCTGGATGTCCGAAGTGCGCAGGGTACGGGTGAGTTGCGCCGAATCGCCGACTTCAATCTCCTCGAAAGTACGGTTCTGGATAAATGGATCGCCGGAATGGCTCATGCGGTCTCTCGGTGATGATGAAAACGACGTACAGAAAAAGGCAAAGACCGGCCATCCTAGCAGTATTTACGCCGCTTTGTCCGCAGCGGCGGATGTCGCC
>JAIRWW010000337.1 GCA_031268685.1 Azoarcus sp. | reverse complement strand
TCCTGTTTCCTGATCGAACAAATGGAATGGCGCGAAGCGGTAGAAGAAGCGCGCGCCCTCGGCGACGTCGACGCGCTCGAACAACTGGCGCTGCGTCTGCGCATGCACATAGACGAAGTAACAGCGCAACTACCGGAACAATTCGACGGCCGCAACGATCGAGAAGCCGCCGCCGACACAGTACGGCGCTTGATGTTCCTCGACAGATTGCGGCGCGACATCGACGACGGCCTGGCCGCGCTCGACGACTGAACCGGGCGAGGCCGATAAAGCCCTGCCCGCAACCCGTAAAAAGGAAAACATGACCCTGTTGCAGATTGCCGAGCCAGGCATGTCCGCCGCGCCGCACCAGCGCAGGCTGGCGGCGGGCATAGACCTCGGCACCACCAACTCACTGGTGGCGACAGTAAAAAACGGCATCGCCGTGTGCCTGCCAGACGAAGAAGGCCGCGCCCTCATGCCCTCGGTCGTGCACTACCGCGGCGACGGCGGCAGGGACATAGGGCATGCCGCCCTGGGCGCGCAAGTCAGCGACCCCATGAACACCATCATTTCGGTCAAGCGCTTCATGGGTCGCGGCTTCGCCGATGTAGCGCACATCGAAGCCATGCCCTACGTCTTTGAAGAAACGCCCGGCATGCTGCGCCTGCGCACCGTGCAAGGCAGCAAAAGCCCCGTCGAAATCTCCGCCGAAATCCTGCGCGCCCTGCGCCTGCGCGCCGAAGCGAGCCTTGGCGGCGAACTTGCCGGCGCCGTAATCACAGTCCCCGCCTACTTCGACGACGCCCAGCGCCAAGCGACCAAAGACGCAGCGCGGCTGGCGGGCCTGCACGTATTGCGGCTCCTGAACGAACCTACCGCGGCGGCGGTCGCCTATGGGCTGGATAACGCCGTCGAAGGCGTCTACGCAGTCTACGACCTGGGCGGCGGCACCTTCGACCTCTCCATCCTCAAACTCACGCGCGGCGTATTTGAAGTGCTCGCCACCAACGGCGATGCCGCGCTGGGCGGCGACGACTTCGACCAACGCCTCTATTGCTGGGCGCTCGACCAAGCCCGAATCGCCCCCCCCTCAGCCGAAGACGCCCGCCGCCTGCAAATAAAAGCGCGCGAAGTAAAAGAACTACTCAGCGTGAGCGACGAAGCGCCCTTCCGGCTTCAGCTCGGCCCGGACGTCTCGGTCGATCTCACCGTCAGCCGCGCCGCATTCTCCGAAATGACAAAACCGCTAGTGCAAAAAACACTCGTCCCGATACGGCGGGCGCTGCGCGACGCGGGGCTGGCGGCGCGCGACATCAAAGGAGTCGTCATGGTCGGCGGCGCCACGCGCATGCCGCACATCCAGCGCGCGGTGGCCGCCTTCTTCGGGCAAGAACCGCTCACAAACCTGGACCCCGACAAAGTAGTCGCCCTTGGCGCCGCAATGCAAGCCAACATCCTTGCGGGCAACCGCAAGCCTGGCGACGGCGACTGGCTGCTACTCGACGTCATACCGCTCTCGCTCGGACTAGAAACCATGGGGGGACTATCCGAAAAAATCATCCCCCGCAACTCCACCCTGCCGGTCGCGCGGGCGCAAGAATTCACCACCTACAAAGACGGCCAGACCGCAATGGCCTTCCACGTCGTACAAGGCGAGCGGGAACTCGTAGCCGACTGCCGATCCCTGTCCCGGTTTGAACTACGCGGCATCCCGCCCATGGCGGCGGGCGCGGCGCGCATCCGCGTCACCTTCCAGGTCGATGCCGACGGGCTGCTATCAGTCTCAGCGCGCGAAACCAGCACCGGCGTAGAAGCCAGCATCCTCGTCAACCCGAGCTACGGCCTTGCCGACGGCGAAATTGCCGACATGCTGCGCGCCGGATTAGAACGCGCCGGAGATGACCTTGCCGCGCGCGCCCTGCGGGAACAACAAATCGAAGCCGGGCGGCTACTCGAAGCCTCCACACAAGCGCTCGCCGCCGATGGCGAATTACTCGACGCCCCGGAGCGCGCCGCCATCGACGCCGCCATCGCGCGCCTTCGCGGACTCATCGACAACTCAGACAACGCCCAGGCGCTCGCCAGCGGCATCGCCGCCCTTGCCCGCGCGACCGAAGAATTCGCCGCGCGCCGCATGGATCGCTCGATCCGCGCCGCCCTGGCCGGGCACAGAATCGAAGAACTCTAAGAGGCGCGCCCATGACCAGAATAATCGTCCTTCCCCACGCAAACCTATGCCCCCAAGGCGCGGTCATCGAAGCCGAAGCGGGCGCATCCCTGTGCGACGCCCTGCTCGCGGGCAAAGTCTGGATCGAACATGCCTGCGAACAATCCTGCGCCTGCACAACCTGTCATGTCATCGTGCGCGAAGGCTTTGAATTACTGCCGGAAGCATCCGAAGCGGAAGAAGACCTGCTTGACCGCGCCTGGGGCCTGACGCCGCACTCGCGCCTGTCGTGCCAGGTTGCAGTAGGCGACGTCCCGCTAGTGATAGAAATCCCGCGTTACACAGTCAACCTCGCCAGAGAGGAGAAACACGAATGAAATGGACAGACATCAACGAAATCGCCATACAACTGGCCGATGCCCACCCGCATGTCGACCCATTGAAGCTCAACTTCGTCGACCTCATGAACTGGACCAGGGCGCTGCCCACATTCGACGACGACCCCGGCCATTGCGGCGAGCGCATTCTCGAAGCAATACAACAAGCGTGGATAGAAGAAGCCGCGTAAGCG
>JAIRWW010000333.1 GCA_031268685.1 Azoarcus sp. | reverse complement strand
GAAAGCGCTTCGGAGAGTCCGGCACGGTTCTCGACAACCTCACGTAACCATGCCATGCCGACAGCGCCATGCTGCGCGGTGGCCGCATCCCGCAAGGCCAGCGCGAAAGCTGCCGGGCTGTGAGATTCGTGAATGTCCTCGAACAGACCCATGCCCGCCCCGGCGTCGGCCTCAATGTCGGCCATGCGTACCTCCTTACCCGGCCTGGGCTTTCTGGCCCGCCCGCGCCGCCATCGCCGACAGCGATTCCTCACCGGATGACAGGAACAACAATCGCCATGTCGCCGCCGCTCTCGCCGCGCCTGTCCGCCCCGCCCGCGTCTTGCCCTGGCCGCTCGCCAGCATATACGCGGCTTCTCCGGCCTGCCCCGGCGCGATCTGCGAGAATTCGTCCAAGATCAGCAAACCATCGTTGTGCAGGGCGGCCAACCCTTCCAATCCGTTCGCGGTCGTTCGCCAGGAACGCGGATATTTGCCGGGATGTCCCCAGACGGAAGCCGCCAGTAGCTGCGACGTGCTTTTGCCCGACGAGCTTGCGCCCCGGAAATGGAACCCGCCGCCCGATTCGTTGGCGATTTCCAACAGCGGCGGAGCAAAGGACGCAGACAACGCGAATACCAGACGGGAATTCCCTGCCGCCCGCCGCGCGACTTCCTCACGCCACCCAGCCAGCGTTCCCGATTCCGAGAAGGCCGGTTCAAGGCTATGTACGTTCTGGAACACGACGATTTCACTGTCCCGCCCGATAGATTCGCTCGGCGTCACGAATATCGCGCCGTGCCATCCCAGGCGATCCACACAGCGCGCCCGCGCCTTGACGGGCCATACTTGCAGATAGGAGGAAAGCAAGTCGCGGGCGGCCCTGCCGGGGGAAACTTCCAGTCCCTGGCGCATCAACTCGCCGCGCACGTCCGTTCCGTCGCCGCGCAGCAGTTCCAACGGCATCGCCCAGCGATGCGTCCTTCGATCGGAATCCCGCCATTCGAGCAGGACGCCCCATTCATTGCTTTTGATGTCGCGCGTCTTGGCAAGGACGTACAGCGGAGCGCACAACCACAGCGGAGCCTTTTCATTGCCGTCCTGGTCGATGCCGACGTAATACACTCCGCGCTTGGAAAGCTCAAAGCGCCCGCCACCGTAGGAACAGGTCTGTACATCATCAGAATCGCCTGCCAGTGCATCCTCGCCCCTTGGGGCAGTTCCACCCTCTGACGGTTCGATGGCAGCCTCGATGCACCGCACCACGGCTTCCCTCCCATTGAGGACGAACAGATCGTTGAAGTCCGTCGCACCTTCCGGGCGATCCGGCCCGAAGTCGGGAATCGCCACCAGATCGCCCACGGCCCGCACCGCATCGCGCGCCTTGGCCAAGCCGGGATTGCCTTCCGTTCGCCAATCGTCATCACTACAAACCGCGATGCGCACGTCGGGCAGTTTCGCCCGCAATGCCTTCGCTACTGGAAGCAGGTTGCCCGCATCAAAAGCTATGGCCACGGCGTGCCCGGTTGCCTCGAAGATCGAAGCGCCAGTCGCGTAGCCTTCTGCAATACACAGCACACCATCCGGCGTTCCGATGGCGAAGTAACAGCCGTGCTTCCGACCACCGGTCTTGAAGCGCTTGGTTCCGTCCGCATCAATGAATTGCAGGCTGTGCAGCGTGCCGTCCGTGTCACGCACTGGAACGAGCAATCGCCCGTTCCCGGTCACTTTCAGCCCGTGCGCCTGGACACCCTTCCTCACCAGATAGGGATGCGGGTTCGCCGGATCGCAGGGCAGGGCCTTGTTCCAGGTATGGGCGCACAGTTCCCGCGCTTCGGCCTTGCGCTTGGCATCCTCGGCTTCGCGTTCCCGCTGCGCCGCCTCGACTCTTGCTCGATGCGCTTCTTCCTCGGCAGGCGTGAGCTTCCGCCCAGCATCACTCCACCAGTTTTCCCAGCCCAGGCCGTCGCGCCAGTTCTCGAAACCGCCGGCGGGAATGCCATCAGAATGCAGTACGTAAGCGGCGTCGCCCTTGCCGTTCCTGCCTTCGGCGTCGCAGCGGTGAAGCTGGCCGTCAGCAAGGATTTCGTCTGGAGGAACGATGCTGCGCCCAATCAGCACGTCCCGGAACTGTTGGAAAGCATCAGACATGCCGCAACCCTCCTTTCCAAATCAACCATCCCGAAGCACGCGCCGACAGCCAGCCGCGCAACGCAAAATAAACGACCGCTTTCTTGAGGAAAATTTTGATGGCATAATGCAGGCTATTGTGTAACAACGCCCTTGGGGCCGCGCCGTGCCACCGGCTGCGGTCCTTTCCGTTTGCAGTCATGGCCCGCACCTATGCCGCGCGATGCTTTTGAGTTTGAGCGGGATTCCGGCTCTTCTGGATTTGAGCGTTCAGCCAGTCATTAACTTCATCCTCGATCCAGCCAACAGCCTTTGCTCCGATGTTTATAGGCTTTGGAAAATCCGGGTCGAAATCGCCAGGACGTTTGGGATTGAACTTCAGCTTGGCATAAATCGTTCCCCTGGAAAGCCCAATACGGGCTTCTACTTGCTTTCGCCGCAGGATGACAGGTGCGGATTTGATTTGAGTAGCCATGTAGCAATCTCCAGTAGATTGCCCCGGTTAATTCCGGAACATGACCAGCTATTTTTATCATCAAAAACAGATTTACAACCCTTGTGCGCAGACTACGCGCTATGCGCATAGTGTGCAGTCTGCGCAGACAGCAAATTATCGAGATTGCTGCCGTTTCTTTTTCTCTGCCGATACCAAATCAGAAAGTTTTCTGT
>JAIRWW010000112.1 GCA_031268685.1 Azoarcus sp. | reverse complement strand
TAGCGTACAGCCGATAAATCCTTGGCAAATTCCGCGCCGTTCTTGTAGCGCGTATATAAATCTTTCTCCATTGCCTTGTGAATTACCGCGTTCATTTGTTCGGAGACATCCGGATTGAGCTGCGCCGCCGACGGCGGATCGGTATTGATGATCTTGTAGACCAGTTGTGCCGGGCTGACGGCGCGGAACGGTAGCCGTCCGGTGAGAAGATGGAACATCACTACCCCAAGCGAATATAAGTCGGTCTTATGGTTGAGCGGATAGTTCTTGACTTGTTCGGGACTCATGTATGCCGGGGAGCCGACACCCATGATGAAAGTCGAATCTGCCTCGACCTGCTTGTTGACGTTGAGCGCCAGTCCGAAATCGGTAATCCGCACGTCGTCGTCTTCGTTTACCAGGATATTGGCCGGTTTGATGTCCCGGTGCACGATACCCTGGCGGTAGGCGTAGTCGAGAGCCATGCAGCATTTGAAAATAATGCCAATCACGCGCGGCACAGCTAGGCGCTGCTCGAATCCGCAGAATCTTTCCAGGGTTGTGCCCGGAAAATACTCCATGACAACATAAGCTTGTTCAGGCTCGGTCACGACTTCGTAAATTCTGATGATATTGGGGTGGTCCAGCCGCCGCGCCACGGCTTCTTCCGCCCGCAATAGCTTGAGAAGGCGGCGGTTCAGCTTCGATCCGTCGCGGCTCTCGTCGCCGAACCTGATGAGCTTGATTGCGACGGACCGGGACAGCTTCGGGTGTTTGGCCTCATAAACGGTTGCGGTCGCGCCGCGCCCGATCTCGCGCACGACCCGGTATTTGCCGATTGTTGCAGGCGCCTGTTCCATCGCATTGTGTCCGCGCTTGCGCGATTGATCCTCTTGTCGTCATTCGTCATGTTTTGCGCATAAGCAAAAAACGCATAACGACGATTTTGGCATGCTTTCACTGCCGCGCGACCGCTTGTCCGGGCATTGAGAGGAATCCGTCACTCACCCGGGAGTACACTTTACCGGCGCCGCATTTTCCTCACCATTTCCACGGAGGTTTTGCTTGAGTATAGATGTCGATTTTCTCGTCCATCCGCGCTGGCTGGTTCCGGTAGAACCAGACCGCGTCGTACTGACGCAACACAGCATTGCCGTGCGCGATGGCGGCATCGTCGATGTTCTGCCCCAAGTCGATGCCCGCGCGCGCTACCGTGCCGCCACTGATTATGAATTGCCTGACCATGTCTTGATCCCGGGGCTGGTCAATCTCCATGCTCACGCAGCCATGAGCCTGATGCGCGGAATGTCCGACGACTTACCGCTGGATCGCTGGCTCAGGGAAGTTATCTGGCCCGCCGAATCCCGCCACGTATCGCCATCTTTCGTGCATGACGGCACCCTGCTTGCCGCTCACGAAATGTTGCGCGGCGGGATCACCACTTGCAACGACATGTATTTTTTCCCCGACGATGGAGCCGGTGCCTTTGCCGGGGTCGGCATGCGCGCCGTTATCGGATTGATCGTGCTTGATTTCCCCAGCGCCTGGGCGAACGATCCCGACGATTATTTGCGGCGGGGGCTTGCCGTCCGCGACAAATGGCGCGGACATCCGCGCATTGCCTTCTCCATCGCCCCGCATGCGCCGTACTCGGTCTCCGATGCCGGGCTGGAGCGTGCCGCCTACTTCGCAGCCGAACTCGATTTGCCTGTACACATCCACATACACGAAACCGCAGACGAAGTCGCCGCCAGCCTCGCTGCCCACGGTGCGCGCCCGCTTGCCCGGCTCGAACGCCTAGGACTGCTCGGCCCCAATCTCACTGCAGTACATGCTGTCCACAGCAGCGAACAAGACCTTGCTCTTTTCGCCCATTACGGTTGCAGCGTCGCGCATTGCCCGGGTTCCAACATGAAACTCGCCAGCGGTATCGCCCCGCTGCCCGCCATGCTCCGCCACGGCATCAATGCCGGCCTGGGCACCGACAGCGCCGCCAGCAACAATCGGCTTGATCTTTTTCAGGAAATGCGCCTGTGCGCACTTTTAGCCAAAGTCGGCAGTCTCGACGCCACAGCAGCCCCCGCCCATACAGTATTGCGCATGGCCACGTTGGGCGGCGCGCGTGCCCTGGGGCTGGGTGGCATGATCGGTTCGCTCGAAATTGGCAAACGCGCCGATTTTTGTGCTATCGCGTTCGACGAACCTTACATGAACCCGTGTTTTGACCCGATATCTCACCTTATCTACGTATGTGGCCGCGAGCAGGTGTCGCATGTATGGGTCGATGGCGAAATTCGCGTCCAAAATGGCAAAGTTTTGTTGCAAATAAACGACAATGAATTGCTCGCCCTCGCATCACTATGGCAAACTAGACTCGTTTAATTGAGTTGAATTTCTGTTCGTCAGACTCCGCTGAATAACGGACAAGTTGTTCGGCACAGTTTCTGCGGCATTGTCTCGCCCTTCACCACTGAGGAAACCATGACCAAATACAACCAGAAGCTGTTCGCGCTGGCCGCTATTGCCTCGATCGGCCTGTCCGCTTCCACCGCTTTCGCGCAAGACGTCGTCGTCGACGGCCAGGGTGAGATTCCCTATGTAATCGACAGCCGCAATGTCGTCTCCCGCAACGGTACCGACCTGTGCTGGCGTACCGGCTATTGGACGCCTGCCGCAGCCGAAACCGCGCCAGCCGGCGAATTTCCGGTCGGATGCGGATGCGACAGCGATATCGTGCCAAAAGACAAGTGCGAACCCGCCGTTGTCGCAGCCCCCGATCCCGTCGAGGAGATCGCTGTTCAACCGGAACAACGTGTTGTCGGCCAGGAAAAAGTCAGGCTGAATGCCGACTTCCTGTTCGACTTCGATCAGGCCCTGCTTAAGCCTGATGGCCGTACTGCTCTCGACGACGTTGCCACTCAGGCAAGCCAGCTTCAACTCGAAGTCGTCATCGTCACGGGCCATAGTGATCGCCTTGGTTCCGACGTCTACAATCAGCGCCTCTCCGAACGTCGCGCCGCTGCGGTGAAGAGCTATCTGGTCACGAGGGGTATTGACGCCTCTCGCATCTACACTGAAGGCAAAGGCAGGGCTCAGCCCGTGACTGGAACGCAGTGCGCCAGCGTCCGGGGGCGCAAGGACCTCATCGAGTGCCTGCAACCGGATCGCCGCGTAGATATCGAAATCATCGGTACCAAGTGATTTCAGGTCATCCGTTTCCGGAAAGCCCTGCTTCGGCAGGGCTTTTTTTGGTGTACCTGGGGTGTGCGCACAGCTGTTGGTGAAAGCCTCGGCGTAAGCAAGATCACAGCGGGCGGAGTGAAGCGCAAGCTGATTGCAGCGCACATGCCGTGACGCATCTGGACGAAGTCGGTTTTCCGCGAACCGGTATCGAAAATGCAGCCCATCTGATTTTGGCGGCAAAAAATCATGCCGTGGCGGTGGAAGGCGTCGTCGCTTATTTTCTGGATGTTGGTCTCTCAAGAAAATAGGCGAAGCTTGCGGAAAAGGAGCACAAGGGGTGAGGGCGATATCCGACCGTGCCCGTAACAGGCTCGGGCGCAAGTGGATCGAAGGCAATGCGATTACCTTGCTGGAAAATGGCCAAGCCTACTTTCCCGCCCTGGAAGCGGCAATTGATGGCGCAAACCGGGAAGTACTGCTCCAGACCTATATTTTTGCTTCTGACGCTACCGGGCGGCGCATTGCCGATGCTCTGTTGCGCGCCGCCGGGCGCGGAGTCACGGTGCGGCTGTTGGTTGACGGTTTTGGCGGACGCGCCTTTATGCGCGATTTACTTGATCGCCTGGTTTCCGCCGGGGTCGAGGTACTGATTTTCCGGCGCGAATGGCGCATGTTGTCGATACGCAGCCGACGGCTGCGTCGCCTGCATTGCAAGGTGGCAGTGATCGATGGTCGGGCGGCATTCGTCGGGGGCATCAACATCGTCGACGATTTCGATGCCGAAGCGCCTGAGCATCCCCGCTACGATTATGCTGTACGCATCGAAGGCGCATTGCTTGATTCCATACTCGGCGCATCTCGCCGCCTTTGGCGTCAAGTAGCATGGGCCAGCCTGCGTCGCCGCATGCGCGGGCAGGGCAGGGCAGAGGCGGTCGCATGGCCAGCTGGCGATGTTCGTGCGGCTTTTCTGGTGCGCGACAACCTGCGCCACCGCAATGATATTGAAAACGCCTATCTCGATGCTATTGCCCACGCCGACAGCGAAATTCTGATAGCCAATGCCTATTTTTTCCCAGGCCGCCGCTTTCGCCATGTTTTGCTCGATGCCGCGGCGCGCGGGGTGAAAGTCACACTGCTTCTCCAGGGGCTTGCCGATCACCCAGTGATGCAATATGCCACGCGCGCTCTTTATCCCTTGTTTCTCGGAAAAGGCATACGCATCTTCGAGTATCGGCGCAGCGTCCTGCATGCCAAGGTTGCTGTGATCGACGATCGTTGGGCGACGGTGGGGTCGAGCAACATCGATCCGTTCAGCCTGCTGATGGCGCGTGAAGCCAATGTTGCTGTGGATGACGCTGGATTTGCCGTTACCTTGGCGGCGAGTCTGCGCGCCGCGATACAGGAAGGGGCGAAAGAACTGTGCCGCGAGGATTGGGCGAAACTACCGAGAATGCGCCGCGTGCTCTGCTGGCTGGCCTATCAGGCGGTACGGTTTGCCACGGGGGTGGCTGGGTATAGCGACTACGTTCGTGGAGACGCCAGTGCGGAAAAATAGATCCTGACTGCATGTTTTCAGGATTTGCCTGCCATTCCGGCGGCGGAAACCGTTGCCGTTGCGATCATCTCAAAGCCCAGCGCAGGATACTTGGCCGCCAATTCAATATCAGTGCAAGCGCAGTCGAGGCAATAGCCAGGAAGCCGAACCAGGCGGCTATCCCGATGGAAAGACCGTGTTCGACGATGGCCGGGGGAAGTGCCAGCGCCAGCAAGGCGTAACCGGCCAGCAGGCGCAGGCGGCGGGTGCGGGGAGAACCGGCGGCGGCGAAAATATCCTTGGCGTGGCGCTCCATGCTGGCGCTGATAGCCGCGAATCCCCAGAAACACAATGCAAGGCACAAGAGATTCATGCTGCTTCCTCCATGGCTTCGGATGGTGGCGCGTCGGTTTCCGTTTCAGTACCGGGGCCGGGCTTTTCCTCGGGCGGGGACGAGACGATGCGTGTGCGCGGAGTATGGCGGTGAACTTTGTATGCGGCATAAAGCATCCCTATGCCAAAGACCAGGGCGCAGAGGTCGAAGCCTGCAAGCAAGCCAAGCCCCCGCTCGATGCTGGCGGGCAGCGAGAGTCCACCCGTGACCGCATTGACGAGCGGCAACAGCGCGGTCAGTGCGCCCGCGCAGGCAAGTTGTTCGACCCATGCCGCCTTGGGGCGACGCAGGGCGGCATGAACGAGCGTGACGGCCCAGGCGATGAAGAAGGCGCGGATTTCCCAGTCGGCGCGCGTGGGCAGGTCGGCGGGAATCAGGCGGTTGGCCCAGAAGTGAATGGCGATGGCAGCCATGAGACCTGCGATTGCCGCAATGTTCAGCACTTCGACCAGACGATGCCCCCATGGCGCGCGCGCCGATTTGGCCGTTTTCCGGGCGCGCGCAACAGTCCACATGACCATGCCGCTGGCGACCATCAGCGAGCCGCCGATGCCGGAGAGGAACAGCAGCCAGCGCGGCACGGGTGTGGCGAAGAAGCCCCGGTGCAATTGGTTGAGCACGTTGCTGACTATTTGTACGGCGTTCTGTTCGGGTAGGGCGGGGGTGGCAAGCGGTTCGCCAGTCGCGCCATTGAAGCGCAGTGCGGGAACAATGCGTCCGCCTTTTGCGATACTGGGGGAGTTCATCTGGCGCAGTTCGATCACCGCATTGCGGTCGCCGGGGTGGGTGATGGTGATGCTGCCCACGCGCGCGCCGCCCCAAGTCTCCTGTGCTTGCGCAATGAGTGTGGCAAGACCGGTTATCAGAGGGGCAGATTCGCCCGAAGCTTCGGGCATGTCAGAAGGCGCCATGCGCGCGCGCATTTCCCTGAAATATGATGCTTCAGTGTCGCCCCGGTAGGCGGCTTGAAATGCGGTGGGCATCATCATGTTGCCGAACAGCACCAGGCCCGAAAACGTGATGATGATATGGAACGGCAGCGATAGCACGCTGCTTGCATTGTGCGCGTCCAGCCAGGATCGCTTGCCTTTGCCGGTACGAAAGGTGAAAAAATCCTTGAAAATACGGCGATGGACGATGACACCGCTCACCAGCGCCACGAACATGAGCACTGTGGCAATGCCGACGATCCAGCGCGCCCAGGTGCGATCCATGCCGTAAAGCTCGAAATGGAAGCGGTAGAGGAAATTGCCGCCTGCCGTGGGGCGTCCTTCGAGCTTGCCGCCGCTCGCCGGGTCTAGCATGAGGCGCGGGCCGCGATGCCCGCCGCCGCCTTGTCCCTGGCCTCGTGCGCCAGCGCCTGGACGTTGTTGCCCTGCGTCCGTTTGCTGTCCCGTTTCCGGCGATTGCGCGTCGTTTGCTCTGCCGCGCGTTTCGTTTCTGCTGGGGCGTTCACGCGCCACGCCATCGGAAGCTGGGCGGTTTTCCGTTGCCGTTTCTGGCGATTGTGCGCCGTTTGCTCTGCCGCGCGTTTCGTTTCTGGTGGAGCGTTCACGCGCCGCGCCATCGAAAGCCGGGCGGTTTCCCGTTGCCGAATCTGGCGATTGCGCGCCTTCCGCGCCCCGCTCGCGCCAGCGGCCTTCCCGTCGCGCGCCGTTCTCGCCGCGCGCTTCTCTCCGGTTTGGGCGCTCGCGCGCCATGTCATTGGAAGGCGCGCGGTTTGCCTCTGCCGAGTCCGCCGCCGCCGCGCCTCTGACGCCCCGTTCGCGCGTCGCACCGGGGGAAGTCTGACTGTTTTCCGCTGCTGAAGCTTGTTGCCAACTCAGCCCGAGCGTCGGATTGCGCGGGCTGGGCAGGGTGAGCGACCATTGCTGGGCGTCGGGCGCTTCGCGCGCCAGCAGGGCGAGGGCGCGGACAAAGGCGATTTGCTCTGTCGGCACTACTTGGGCGCTATGCAGTTCCGGCTGCATCCAGAAGGTGATTTCATTGCGGAAATAGGAAAGCGTGCCCGTCACGAAAATGGCGAACAGCAACCAGCCCAGCAACAGCCCCGACCAAGTGTGCAGCCAACTCATTGACTGGCGCAAGGGGCGCGCTTGATCGAATGTAGTCATGAAGTTTGCATCGCCTTGAGCAACAATAGCCACAGGCCGAAAAGGGCCGCCGGAATTGCCAGCCCGAGCGTGGCGCGTCCGATGGTGGCGGCGGCGAAAACCCAGATGATGGCGATGAGTTGCAGCACGAAACCGATCATGATCGCCAGCGAAACGGCGTCGGGCCGGGAATCAAACGGCAACCCCGCCGCGAACGCCGCCGCGCCAAGCAGTGCCAGGCCGTAGCCGCCGAAAGCAGCAAGCCCGGTGCGCAGGCCGACCTTGATTCGATGCCGGGCAGATGGGTTGGCGATGAGCAAGTCCAATGTTTTCATTGTTTTTTCCTTGTGCCATTTTTGATGTGTGGCAGGAATCGGGCCTGGAAGGGGTTGATTGATATATTTAACACGAATCATTAGTATTTGCAATGTGTGGTGAGAAGTGAAACAGGGCAATCGGGTGAACGCTGCTTGTCGAGTCTGTGGCTTATGAAGATATGATGCTGGCGAGGAAATCGTCGTCCCAGGCGGCGATCTTTCGCCGCACGCGCAGTGAGTGCTTGTTGTTGGGGTGCCGCAGCAGCAGGTTAAGCGCCATGTAGCGCTGGAACGTGGCGATAGCCCTAGTGAGATTGCCCATTGCCTGGAAGTTCAAGCGAAGCTGAGGCGACGATGCCACGAAAGGGGCAGGCAATGAAGCCTCTCCGAAATTCATGGATGCAAAGCGGCAGTTTCAGCGCACCAGCGACACGCCGAGCCTGAATTGCGGGTGGTGCGACTCCTTGTATTCGAGCATGGTCTGCCCATACCCGTTGGAATACTGCAAGTGAATGAACGTGCCTACGCCCGAGAAGATGCTTTTCCGTATTGGGTAGGATAGATCGAGTTGGGTGCTGCCGACGCCGGCGGTGCCGCGGCGCAGGATGGCGGTGAGCATCAGGGCGGAATCGCGCCCGATGCGCAGTCCGAGTTGGCCGTAGCCGCGGTAGCGGGGGATGTCGGCGTTGTCGCTTTTGTCTATGTAGTGCCATATCTTTGGCTCGACGCCGATGTAGGTCTTGCCGTCGGGCAGGTGATAGCGCAGCTTGGCGCTGGCAAACCATGTGTCGATGCTGCGCGAATCCAGCCCGTCGCGACCGTTGGATTCGTGCTCGTAGCCTCCGGCCAGCGCCAGGGAGTCGCCAAGGGGCGGGTTGATGGCTTTCCACTGAAAGAATAGCGATGGGCGGAAGCTGGTGTCGCGGAATGGCTTGGATTCGGATTCGAGATCCCACATCGAGGTCTGGGTGAAGGCGAAGTAGAGCCCCTGTGTCACCGGCAGGTTTTGGGCGACTATGCCCTGGGTATCGAACAGACGGTAGCGGAAGCTGAGTTGGTAGCGCGCCGATTTCGGATTTTTGCCGCCGAAGACGATGTACATGGGTTCATGGAAGTCCAGCGCCGTCGGCTCGGCGATGGTGTTTGCCGCGTCGGCGGGTGAAATGAGGTCGGGGTTGATGGCGGTCTGCGCCGTTGCGGCGTTTTCGGCCTGCTCATCTTCGGGCCGGGAGTCGGCGATGGATGCCGACGCCGTTTCGAGCAGCAGGCTGGCATTGGCCGCATCGGCAAGCGCCAGTCTGGCTATGCCTATGGCTTCGATGGGCCAACTGCCCAAATAGCGTTGCCTCGACGGGCCGGGAGTGCCTATCGCCGTTAGTTCCAGCGCTACGCGCGGGCAATTGCCGCGTAGCTCGATAAATGCGGGTAAATGGGACGGCCAGCCTGCTTCGCCCGGCTCGCCGCTTACGACGATTTCGAATGCCTGCCCAGGCGAGACTCTCGGGGTGGGCGCGGCCAGCAGCCAGTCCGCCATGTGTGCGGGTGGCGTCGTTTCATTCTCTTGGGGGCTGTAGTCGCAGTCTGCCGCGTGCGCGGACGGCAGCACTGTTGTCGCTGTCGCCAACAGCAGCGCCAAGAATACGATGTATAAGACATGATTCTGTTTGAGTATTGTCATAATTCACTCGTCAAAGGATTGCGCGGCATCCAATCCTACGTATTTTGGGAGACTGTTTGAAAAATCATGGTGGAGAAGCGGTATTGCTGCCATCGGGTGATGCCGCGCCGCGCACCGGGGTGGGGCATAATCGACTTTTGTTTGTTTCGTTGCCGGGGTCGATCATGCCCGAATCTGTCGCCGTGCTGTTCCAATATCTGCTGCCCCAGCGCCTGCTGACGTATTTGGCGGGCAAGCTTGCTTCCTGGCGGGGGGGGGCGGTCACGACGGCAGCGATTTCCGCTTTCGCGCGCCGCTATGGCGTCGATATGAGCGAGGCCGCCGAGCCTGATTTGCGCGCCTATGCCTGTTTCAACGATTTTTTTACCCGCGCCTTGCGCTTGGGGCAGCGGCCGCTTGCCAGCGCGGATATCGTCTGTCCGGTGGATGGTGCGATCAGCGAGTTCGGCGCTATCGCGGGCGGGCAGATTTTTCAGGCCAAAGGACACCACTATTCCACGCTCGCTCTTGTCGGCGGCGATGCCGAACTGGCGGGACGTTTTGAAAATGGCGGCTTTGCTACCATTTATCTGAGTCCGCGCGACTATCACCGCATTCACATGCCTTGCGCCGGTCGCCTAAGCCGCATGATCCATGTGCCGGGCAGCCTTTTTTCGGTCGATCCGGTCATGGCGCGGCGGGTGCCGGGGCTTTTTGCCCGTAACGAACGAGTGGTGTGTGTGTTCGAGTCGGCGGCGGGGCCGTTCGCGCTCGTGCTTGTCGGCGCGGCGATTGTTGGCAGTGTGGCGACTGCCTGGCATGGTGTGGTGACGCCGCCGCGCCATCGCCGTCAGAGTATCTGGCAATACGAAGATATGAATATCGAACTGGCGCAGGGCGAGGAGATGGGGCGCTTTATGCTTGGCTCGACCGTGGTGGCGCTTTTTGCCCATCCTGCGCCGCGCTTCGCGCCAGAGTGGGTGCCGGGGCGGTCTGTGCGCATGGGCGAGGCTATGGGAAGCCTCGACGCCGCCTGAGGCGGCGAGGACGCAATGGCGCTGGCGCCGTCCGCATTCGTTGTGTTCGCATGTCCGCTGGACGGCATTGCATTGATAGAGGCTTCGGCGGGCACCGGCAAGACTTGGAACATCTGCGGCCTTTATCTGCGGCAATTGCTCGAAAAAGATTTGCCGGTGGGCCGCCTGCTGGTGGTGACGTTTACGCGCGCCGCCACAGCGGAGCTTTCCGCCCGCATCAGGGAACGTATTGTTGCCGTTTTGCGGGTGCTCGACGGCGGCGACAGCGGCGACGATCCTTTCGTCCCTGGACTGATCGGCGCGGCGCGGGCGGCTGGCGTGGAAGCCGCCGCCATGCGCCAACGCTTGCAGGGGGCGTTGGCGACGTTCGACGAAGCCGCTATTTTTACGATTCACGGTTTTTGTCAGCGCGCGCTCGTCGATACGCCTTTTGCCGCTGGCCTGCCTTATGCGCTCGATGTTGGCGAGGACGACAGCGATTTGCGCCTCGAAGTGACGCGGGATTTCTGGCGGAGCGAGCTTGCGGGCATCGATTCGGCGCTGGCCGGACATTTGCTCGCGTGCCGTGATAGTCCCGAACGTTGGGCGCAATGGCTAAAAGAAGCGCAGGCGCGTCCTCTGGCGCGTGTGCTGTGGGATGAGGACGGCGATGCGGATGGGGGCGACCCCGGCGCGCTGTTGGCGGCGTTCGATGCCAGATATGACGAAGCCCGTTGCCTTTGGGGCGACGGCGCTGCCGTCCGGCAGGCCTTAGATGCCTCTACCGGGCTTCACAAAGGTGTCTACAAGGCTGCGACTGTCGATGCTGCTTTCCAGCAGTGGACGGCCTGGCTTGCGGTGGGCGATGCGCGTGCCGGACTCAGTTCCGGCGATGGCGACAGGCTGGGGCTTTTCAGCGCCGCGACGCTTGCACTCCGGACGAACAAAGGGCATGCCCCGCCCGAACACCCCTTTTTTACCGCCGCGCAAAACCTGCTGGCCGTGCGCCAGCGGTTCGAGGCTGCGCTGGATGCAGCGCGGCAGCGCCTGTTGCGCCGTTTCATCGAAGAAGCCGGGGCCGAATTGCGCCGCCGAAAGCAGAGTGAGCGCTGCGTCGCTTTCGATGACATTTTGTGGAACGCGCACGATGCCCTCGTCTCCGGCCGGCAGCCGTGGCTTGCCGGGGCATTGCATGCACGCTACCCGGTGGCGCTGATTGATGAGTTCCAGGATACCGATCCGCTGCAATTGGCGATCTTTCAACATATTTACGATTGCGATGGCCGTCACGGCAGCCTTTTTCTCGTAGGCGATCCAAAGCAGGCGATATACAGCTTTCGCGGCGCTGATCTCCAGACCTACCTGCGCGCGCGCGCGCTGGCCGATGCGAGCTACACACTGGATATCAATCGCCGTTCGGCTACGGCGCTGGTCACGGCCTGCAATACCCTGTTCGGCGCGAATGGCACGGTTTTCATGGAGGCTGGGCTGGACTTCTGGCCAGTGCGGGCGCATGAGCCGTCGCAAGGCCTGGATGACCGGACGCTCTCTGGCGGCAGCGCCGCCGGTCTGCGCTTGTGGCGCATCCCGCGCGGCGAGAGCATCGAAGGAGATATGGGAACTGCTGAACAGTCTCAATCCGTTCGGGCTGAGCTTGTCGAAGGTTGCGATCCCATGGGCAATGCCCTTCGACAGGCTCAGGGCGAACGGTGTTGCGCAGAGGTTCCTTCGTCTCAGGGCGAACGGAATTGTTCAGGGCTTTCTGAGGGCGCAGGCGGCGCAGGTGGCGAGCGCCTGCGCCGCGAGCAGGCGCTCGCCCGCGCGGCGCAGGCGAGTTCAGCCGAAATCGCGCGCTTGCTCGCAGCGGGCGCGCGCGGTGAAATTCTCATTGGCGAGCGTGCGCTGATGCCGGGCGATGTCGCGGTGCTGGTGCGCACGCACAATGAAGGCGCGCGCATGAAAGCGGCGCTGTCGCAAAAGGGCGTGGGCAGCGTCGAACTGTCGCAAAGCAGCGTTTTCGTTTCCGGCGAAGCCGGGGAACTGGAGCGGGTCTTGCTGGCGATAGGAGATCCGGCGCGCGAACGCCGGATCAAGGCTGCGCTGGCAACCGGGCTGATGGGCTGGGATGCCGCCGCGCTGTCGCGGCTGGCGGGCGACGATGACGGACTTGCCGGGCAATTCGAGCGTTTTGCGGGCTGGCGCGAAGACTGGCTGCGGCATGGTTTCGCTTTCATGTCGTGGCGATGGATGAACGATGCAGGGGTGGCCTCGCGCCTGCTTGCCTGCGACGACGGCGAGCGGCGGCTGACCAATCTGCTGCATCTGATCGAGCTTTTGCAGCGGGACGCTGGCCGCGCCTCGCCAGCCGTCCTGCTCGGGGTTCTCGCTCGACGCCGCGCCGAGGGCGGCGGTGGCGACGACGCTCTGCTGCGGCTGGAGTCCGACCGCAATCTGGTGCGCATCGTCACGATTTACCGGGCCAAGGGCTTGCAGTACGGCATCGTGTTTTGCCCGTTTCTTTTCGATGGATATACCGCGAGCCATCGCAGTGGGCCGATGCGGTTCTGGCACGACGATAGCGGCGGGCAGGTAGCGGACTGGCGTTCCGCCCCGGACGACGAAGACCGCATCAAGGAAAGGCTGAGCGGTGAACGCGATGCCGAAACGCTGCGCCTCATTTATGTGGCGCTGACCCGTGCCGTACATCGCTGCTATCTGGCCGTCGGCTGCTACGACAGGGGCGCGAGAGGCGGGGAGAATTACAGGGAAAGCGCCCACAGCATGCTCAACTGGCTGGTCGCGGGCGCTGACGCCACGCTTGCCGTCTGGCGCAAAAAAGACTATTCGCCCGCCGAAGTCGATGCGCTTTGGCGCAGGCTGGCGTCTGTGAGCGGCGGCGCGATTACGCTCGACGATCTTCCCTTGGGTGAGGACGAGACGCTGGCCCTGAAACCGGAACAGCTGGCTTTTTCCGCTCCGCGCGCGCCGAAAGTGCCGGGCGGCTGGCGACTGGGCAGCTTTAGCGCCCTGATGTCGGGCGCGGCCCACGAAGGCGCGGCGCGAGATCACGATGCCCGAGCCGGACTGGCCATCGCCGAGGCAGAGACGGACGCGCCCGTGCCATTGCCCGATGACGATATCCTGCGTTTCCCGCGCGGCCCTGTGGCTGGAGACTGCGTGCATGCCGTGTTCGAGGGCATCGACTTCACCCGGACAGAAACCCGCGCCGCCGCCATCGACAGAGCGCTTGCCGTCCATGCGCCAGCGTCGGACGGGGAAGCCGCGCTCTTGCCGCGCATGCTGGCGAAACTCGTCGCTGACGTCCTTTCATCGCCGCTTGCCGCTGGCGATGGCGCGGCCTTGCGGCTGGAAACGCTACCCATGGAACGGCGCTTGACCGAACTGGGTTTTTACATGCCGACGCCGCGCCTCGCCACCGCCGCCTTGAGTGATTGGCTCGCTGGCCACGGCTACGGCGCGCCTAAGCTCGCCCAACGCGATCTTGCAGCTTATCTCAAGGGTTACATCGACCTCGTATTCGAGCACGAAGGGCGCTATTGGGCGCTCGACTGGAAATCCAACTACCTCGGCGACACCCCCGCGGCCTATGCGCCCGCTGCGCTGGCAGCGGCGATGGTGCAGCACGGCTACCATCTCCAACATTTGCTCTACACAATCGCCCTGCATCGCCATCTCTCCGGCACGCTCCCCGGCTACGATTACGAGAGCCATTTCGGCGGCGTGTTCTACCTTTTCGTGCGTGGCCTGCGGCCCAACTGGCGCGTCGATGGCGAACAGACAGGGGTATTCCGCCACCGCGCCGCGAAAGCGGCCATCGAATCTCTGGATGCGCTGCTGTCGGGCGGCGTTTCCAGCGCGGGGCCGCTATGAGCGTGGAGGCCGCCTTTTCTTCGCCATCCAAGCTTGAACTGCGCGATTCGCCGCAAGTCGCGCGCAATGCGCTTGCCGACGGTTTCGCCGTCCGGATCGGGCGCTGGGCGGAACAGACAGGCGCGACACCCGTCGACATCTCATTCTTGACGCACGCGGCGCGCGAACTCGCCCTGGCCGCGTGCGATGGGCACGTTTGCCTGCCCTTGCGGGAACTGTCCGGAACAACTCCGCAAGCCGCGCGGCATGCCTTGCTCGCCAGCGGCGCGGCAATCGAAGCCGGTTCGCGCATGCTGCCCGCTGCCGCATGGCCGCTGGTCATCGATGGCGAGCGCCTTTACCTGCGCTATTTCTTCGATCTCGAAACCCGCCTTGCCGCGTCGCTCGCGGCGCTGTCCGCCGCGCCGCCCGCCGATGCCGTCCCGGTCGAACGCATGCGAGCCGTGCTCGACGCCCGCTTTCCGCCGCGTCCGGATGCCGGGCCGGACTGGCAGAAAGTTGCGGCGGCGCTGGCGTTCAACCGGCGTTTGACGATCATCAGTGGCGGCCCGGGCACTGGCAAAACCACCACCGTCGCCGCCTTCATCGCCTGCCTGCTCGAACTCGAACCGGAACTGCGCATTGCTCTTGCCGCGCCCACCGGCAAAGCTGCGGCGCGGATGCGCGAGGCAATGGCGGCGCGCGCACGCGGCTTGCCTGAGTCTGTGCGCGCGAAACTGCCGGGCGAAGCCCACACCATTCACCGCCTGCTTGGCGCGACGCCGGAGCAAGGGCATTTTCGCCACCATGCCGCCAATCCGCTCGCGCTCGACCTGCTCGTGGTCGACGAAGCCTCGATGCTGGATCTCGCGCTTGCCGCCGCGCTGCTGGACGCCTTGCCCGCGCACGCCCGATTGGTACTGCTCGGCGACAAGGATCAACTCGCCGCCGTGGAAGCCGGGGCCGTATTCGCCGATCTCTCCGCCGGTTGGCGCTTCGGCGAGGCATCGGCGGCTCGCCTGGCGCTACTGACCGGTGCGCCAGCCGGAACGCTGACACAAGGATCGGGCGAAGGGCAGGGCGCAACGCTTATCGACAGCGTGGTTTGGCTCACCGAAAGCCACCGCTTCCGGGCGGATTCCGGCATTGGCCGTCTGGCGCGCGAAATCAATGCTGGCGGAGGCGCATCGGCGCTCGGCTGGCTGAAGACAAGCGCCGATCCCGACGTAGTCTGGATCGGGTGCGAAGGCATACAGTCCGGCGCGGCCGGAGATGCGGCGGCGCATGAGCCGCGCTCCTGGCCTTCCGCCGCCGCTCTGACTGCAATGGAAAACGCCTACGCCGCCTATTTCGCGGCGCTGCGGGAAACGCCTTCCGGCGAGCCGCCATCAGTGCGCGTGGCCAGAGTATTTGCCGCCTTCGAGCGTTTTCGCGTGCTGGTGGCGGTGCACAGCGGCCCCTGCGGACTGGCGGCGATCAATGCGCACCTCAGCGCTCACGCGCGCGCCGCGCTTGGCCTAGACCTTGCCGCAGGGCCGTTCTGGGACGGAAGGCCGGTCATTGTGCTGAAAAACGATCCCGTCACGCGGCTTTTCAATGGCGACATCGGCCTGTGCCTGAACGATGCTGGCGGCGCGACGCGAGTGTACTTTCCTGTAGCCGATGGCGGTCATCGTTCCTTGCCGCCGCAGAGGCTGCCGGAGCACGATACTGCCCTAGCCCTGACCGTGCACAAGAGTCAGGGGTCGGAGTTCGCCGAAATCCTGCTCCTGCTGCCCGGACGCCCGTCGCGCGTATTGAGCCGCGAACTGCTCTATACCGCGATTACCCGCGCAACGCAGCGCGTCACGATAGCCGGCGTCGAGCCGGTTTTCGTTGCAGCTTGCGCAGCGCGCGGAGAACGGTTCAGTGGATTAGGAGACAAGCTGCTGGGGCAGAATCTATAATAAGCAGTCTCGCTATTTTTTGAATTTACAATAAATGAGCGATGCTAATCTGGTATGTCTTATTGCCGGGCGGTTTCCGGGATAACGCAGCCTGAAAAGATGAGGAAGCCCTTTTCTGAATTTGTGCAAATGTCCTCTGTTACTGCTGTTCATCTGTCTTATATGCGTGATGTCCGTGGTGGCAGAGACAAAAAAATAGTGTTATCAACGCATCCATAGTTTGGCAGTATGGTTTTTGTGCGCTGTAGTGGGGTGTCTGCTGACGCGGAGACGGGTCGTTTTCGTCTTTACTTTGTGGTCGACGTTTTGAAGTAATGTCGTAAAATCGTGCTCAACTACTCTTTACATGAGTTGTCGAACCCTTGAATAGTTCCGCTTTTCTTCTTCGCATGCCACATCCCCGACTGTTTGCCTTGCGTGAGCAGTTGGCGGCGCGTCTTACTTTGCTTGCGGGGGTGGCCTTGTTTTCGGTCCCCTTGCTGGCGGGACTGGTGTTCTGGGCCGGGTCGTTTGCCGCCTCCAGCATCTGGAAGGGGATGGAGGCGCAATGGCCGCTGGCGGCGTTCTGCTGCGCGGGACTGGCCTTCGCTGGCGGGGGCTACATTGCGCTGCGGCTCTTGTCCGTACTGTTCGTGCCATTGCCTGCGCCGGAAGGCGTCCGGATATCGCAGGAAGACGCCAGCGACTTCTACCGCCTGATAGAAGGCATGGCCTGGGCGCTCGAATCCGACAGCATCGACCATGTGTGGGTGACGCCCGACATGAACGCCGCCGTGCTGCAACGCTCCCGCTGGAGCTATTTCGGACGGATCGAGACGCATCTCCTGATCGGCCTGCCGCTGGCGCATAGCGTGACGTGCTCACAAATGGTGGCGGTGCTGGCGCATGAATTTGCCCATCTCGCCGTGCAGCGCAAGGGGTTCGGCAAACATGGCGCCCTGCTGCGGGCCTGGTGGCTGCGCTCGCTCGATAAAATAGGCGAAGTGTTCCCCATTCTTGGAGCGCAGGCCGACCACTGGCTTCAAGGGTTCTACAGCAACATGGCGCGCTTGGCGCGTATCGAAGAATTCGAGGCCGACGCCCTGGCAACGCGGCTGGTCGATGCCAGCCTGCTTGGCGAAACCCTGATAGAAGTTTCGCTCAAAGAACAATTTCTGCTGCGGGATTAC
>JAIRWW010000326.1 GCA_031268685.1 Azoarcus sp. | reverse complement strand
GGAGACCGCGCGCCCGCATTCCAGACCCCGAACGAACCAATCGTGCGCGAAGTGCACGTGCCCGAAACCATCTCCGTGGCCGATCTGGCCCACAAGATGGCGGTCAAGGCCACCGAAGTCATCAAGGTACTGATGAAGATGGGCATGATGGTCACCATCAATCAGGTGCTCGACCAGGAAACCGCGATGATCCTCGTCGAAGACATGGGCCACAAAGCATTCGCCGCCAGACTCGACGACCCCGACGCCTTCCTTGCCGAAGCCGACGAACACAAAGATTACGAATACCTGCCGCGCGCCCCGGTGGTGACGGTGATGGGCCACGTCGACCATGGCAAGACCTCGCTGCTCGACTACATCCGCCGCGCCAAGGTCGCCGCAGGCGAAGCGGGCGGCATCACACAACATATCGGCGCCTACCATGTGAAGACGCCGCGCGGCATGATTACCTTCCTCGACACGCCCGGACACGAAGCCTTTACAGCCATGCGGGCGCGCGGCGCGCAGGCAACCGACATCGTCATCCTGGTCGTCGCCGCCGACGACGGCGTGATGCCGCAAACGCGCGAAGCCATCCACCATGCCAAGGCGGCCGGCGTACCGCTGGTGGTAGCGATCACAAAAATAGACAAACCAGCGGCCAACATCGAAAAGGTCAAGCAGGCGCTGATCGCCGAAGAAGTCGTGCCGGAAGAATACGGTGGCGACACCCTGTTCGCGGCAGTGTCGGCCAAGAGCGGCGACGGTGTCGACGAACTGCTCGAAGCCGTGCTGCTCCAAGCCGACGTGCTCGACCTGAAAGCGCCGGTCGATGCGCCCGCCAAGGGCCTGATCGTCGAAGCGCGGCTCGACAAGGGGCGCGGCCCGGTCGCTTCGCTCCTCGTGCAATCCGGCACCCTGCGGCGCGGCGACGTAATACTGGTGGGCGCGACCTTTGGCCGCATCCGCGCCATGCTCGACGAGGGCGGGGCCAGCATCGAACAAGCCGGCCCGGCAATCCCGGTCGAAATCCTCGGCCTGTCGGAAGTCCCGGCGGCTGGCGACGAAGCCATCGTCCTGACTGACGAGAAAAAAGCGCGTGAAATCGCGCTGTTCCGCCAAGGCAAATTCCGCGACGTCAAACTTGCCAGACAACAAGCGACCAAACTCGAAAACATATTCGGGCAAGCAGGCGAAGGCGAGGCCAAGAGCCTTGCGCTCATCATCAAGGCCGACGTACAAGGCTCCCAGGAAGCGCTTGCACAATCCCTGCAAAAACTCTCGACCGACGAAGTCAAGGTGCGCGTCATCCATGCAGGCGTGGGCGCGATCACCGAATCCGACGTCAATCTGGCACAGGCATCGGAAGCTGTCGTCATCGGCTTCAATACCCGCGCCGATACCGGAGCAAGAAAACTCGCCGAAAGCTTTGGCGTAGACATACGTTATTACGACATCATTTACGATGCCGTCGACGAGGTCAAGGCAGCGCTCTCCGGCATGCTGTCGCCGGAAAGGCGCGAGGAAGTCATCGGCATGGTCGAAGTCCGCCAAGTATTTACCATCTCCAGAGTGGGTTCCGTGGCTGGCTGCTATGTGCTCGAAGGCGCGGCCCGGCGCGGCGCGTCGGTGCGGCTACTGCGCAAGCACACGGTAATATGGTCAGGCGAACTGGAATCCCTCAAGCGTTTCAAGGACGACGTCAAAGAAGTCAAGTCCGGCTATGAATGCGGCCTGCAACTGCGCGGCAACAACAACATAGAAGTCGGCGACCAACTCGAAATCTTTGAAATCCGCGAAGTGGCCAGGACGCTCTGAAAATGCCAAAAGAGTATTCGCGCGGCCAGCGCGTGGCCGGACAAATCCGCCGCGAACTGGCCGGGCTGATCCAGATGGAAGTCAAGGATCCGCGCGTGGGTTTCGTCTCGCTGACAGATGTCGAACTCACTCCCGACTACGCCCATGCCAAAGTATTTTTCACCGCGCTGGGCGGCGCCGAAGACGTGCCGGAAATCCTCGAAGGACTCCAGCGCGCGAGTGGCTTTCTGCGCCGCGAACTGGGCAAGCGCATTCGCATTCACACCCTGCCCGAACTCCACTTCCATTACGACCGTTCGGTAGAAGAAGGCAGCCGCCTGTCGCAGTTGATCGATCAGGTCGTGCGAGAAGACGAAGCGCATGCTGCTGATGGAAAACCAGAAAGCTGACGGACAATACCGTTCAGATCCCGGCAAAACCTACCGTTCGCCCTCTGAGCCTATTTCAGATTCACAGCAAGACCTGCCGTTCGCCCTGAGCCTATTTCAGATTCGCTGCAAAACCCGCCGTTCGCCCTGAGCCTGTCGAAGGGCATTCCCCTGCAATTGAGGACAACGGCCAAGCTCGGCCCAAACGGATGGAACGTTCAGAACTTCCCTGACAGAAAGTGCAAAACCCGCAGCCGCTTTCCCAACTGATACCCCTCCTTTCGCCCCGCAACGCCCATGAATGCCGACAAACCCGCCCGCCCGCCCCGCCGCGCCGTCGACGGCGTGCTCCTGCTCGACAAACCGGCGGGAATGAGTTCCAACGCCGCCCTGCAAACGGCGCGCCGCCTGCTGAACGCACGCAAGGCCGGTCACACTGGCACCCTCGATCCACTGGCAAGCGGCTTGCTGCCGCTGACTTTTGGCGAAGCCACCAAGTTCTCGCAAATGCTGCTCGACGCGGACAAAGTCTACGAAGCTGGCGTGCGCCTCGGCATCGAAACCGATAGCGGTGATGCCGAAGGCATGGTGCTGGCAACAAAACCCGTCATGGTAAGCGAAACCGGCCTGCGCCAGACGCTCGCGCGTTTCACTGGCGACATCGTACAAACGCCGCCCATGCATTCGGCGCTCAAACACGGCGGCAAACCGCTATACGAATACGCCCGCGCCGGTATCGAAATCGCACGCACGCCGCGCCAAGTAAGGATTTCAGAACTATCGCTGCTCGCATTCGAGGGCGAACGCTTCAACATCCGCGTAGCTTGTAGCAAAGGCACATACATCCGCACGCTAGCAGCGGATATTGGCGCAGCACTCGGCTGCGGCGCGCATCTCGACGCCCTGCGGCGCACCCATGCAGGCGCCTTCGACCTGACGGCAAGCATCACGCTGGAAACGCTGGAAGCCACCCCGCCAGAGCAACGCGATGCCCTGCTCGCCCCCGTCGACACGCTGGCGGCGATTTTCCCCCGGCTCGACCTCGACGACGGCGATACCCATCGGATACTGCAAGGCCAGCCGCTGCGCCTGCCGCGACAGGGCGGCGAAAACCCCGGCGACCGTGTCCGCCTTTACGGCACAGGCAGTTTCCTGGGACTCGGGCAATGGAAAGAAGACGGCCATTTGTGGCCCAGCCGACTCATTTCAGGATAACGAATACCGCAGCCCGGTACGCTGTGAAAGAATCTCCGGACGATTCGATTCAATTCGCCTGGAAATTTTATGGCTCAGATCAAGCAAACAGCCTCAGCCCAAACAGCCTCAACCCAAACAGCCTCAACCCAAACGAACCGGATTTGTCCAGGGTTTCCCTGAACGCGCCCCACATTACTGCTTTCCGGGTCTTGCTGCCCGAAAAGCGTAAATAGTCTCACGACGCCATCCCCGCGCCGGTTTCGTCACGAACAGCAAATACGCCCTGCCCGGGCGGCAGGGCGCAATCAATCAATACAAATCAATACGCACGCTGTTCATCCCCGCGCGCGCCGCCGCGTCACCGTGCCGACAAGGCCCAGCCCGAGCAGCAACATGGCCACCGTACCGGGTTCCGGCACTGTGGTCGCGGTCACGGTGTAGGCAAGCTGACCGCCAGTGATGGCAAACGCATCGACTGGCAGCGTGACATACCAAGCCGTTTCCGGATTCAGGCCATTGCCGCCCTGAGGATGC
>JAIRWW010000281.1 GCA_031268685.1 Azoarcus sp. | reverse complement strand
AATCTTGGGCTTTCGTGCCGACGTGGTGAAATTGGTAGACACGCTATCTTGAGGGGGTAGTGGCGACAGCCGTATGAGTTCGAGTCTCATCGTCGGCACCAGGATATACGGAACGCATGGAAACGCCCGCATCAGCGGGCGTTTCTGCGAAAACGGTAAAGAATACTGTGGCGACGGCGTGGGTGTTTCCAGCCTCGCCATGCCGGGTTGCGGGTTGGTCAGAGCGCGCCGTGCGCCGGCGCGGGGGGCATCAGGTCATGTTGGAAAATTATCTTCCAGTCTTGTTGTTCGTTCTCGTGGGGCTTGCGTTCGGCGTCGTTCCGTTCGCTCTCGGGCGTTTGCTCGGGCCGCATCGTCCAGACGGCGAAAAGCTCTCCGCCTATGAATGCGGCTTCGAGGCGTTCGAGGACGCCCGCATGAAGTTCGATGTCCGTTATTACCTCATTGCTATCCTGTTCATTCTTTTCGATCTCGAAATCGCCTTTCTTTTTCCGTGGGCGACGGTGTTTCAGGATTTCATCCGGGAGTCCGCGGCGACCGGCATGGGGGCATGGTTCGTTTTCGGGGCCGTGATGACCTTCCTGGCCATTCTGGTCATCGGTTATATCGCCGAATGGAAGAATGGCGCGCTCGACTGGGAGTAAGGCATGAGCATAGAGGGCGTTTTTCGTGAAGGCTTTGTGACCACGTCGCTCGATACGGTCATCAACTGGACGCGCACGGGGTCTTTGTGGCCCGTCACCTTCGGTCTGGCCTGTTGTGCGGTGGAGATGATGCATGCCGGGATGGCGCGTTACGATCTCGACCGTTTCGGGATCATTTTCCGCGCCAGTCCGCGTCATTCCGATCTGATGATCGTCGCGGGCACGCTCACCAACAAGATGGCTTCGGCGCTGCGGCGGGTGTATGACCAGCTTGCCGAGCCGCGCTGGGTGGTTTCGATGGGTTCCTGTGCCAACGGCGGCGGCTATTACCATTATTCCTATTCGGTGGTGCGCGGCTGCGACCGCATCGTGCCGGTCGATATTTATGTGCCGGGCTGTCCGCCGACGGCTGAGGCGCTGCTTTATGGTCTGCTGCAACTTCAGAACAAGATCAGGCGCACCAGCACCATAGCGCGCAGCCGGGAGCAGGAGCCGGCATGAGCGCCAAACCAGAGTTGTTGAGCAAGGTTTTGCGGAGCCTCTTCGGCAAGCGCTTGAAGTCTCTGGCCGTGAGTCGCGGCGAACTTACTATAGAAGTCGCCGCCGCCGATTATTTCGAGATCGCCCGTATCTTGCGCGAACATACCGGCCTGAATTTCGAGCAGTTGATCGATCTGTCCGGCGTCGATTATTCGACTTATGCCAATAAGCCGTGGCAGGGCAAGCGGTTTGCTTCGGTCTTGCACTTGCTCTCCGTTACCCACAATTGGCGTCTGCGCCTGCGAACCTTCGCCGAGGACGATGATTTTCCCGTGATTGATTCGGTGTGCGAGCTGTGGCCCGCCGCCAATTGGTACGAGCGCGAGGCGTTTGACCTGTACGGCATCCTGTATGACGGCCATACCGATTTGCGCCGCATTCTTACCGATTATGGTTTCGTCGGCCATCCGCTGCGCAAGGATTTTCCGGTTTCCGGCCATGTGGAGATGCGCTACGACGCCGAGGCAAAGCGGGTGATTTATCAGCCGGTGACGGTCGAGCCGCGCGAAAACACGCCGCGCATTGTGCGCGAGGCAAGTTACGGGGATGTCGGCCATGCATGAGATTCGCAATTACACGCTCAATCTCGGCCCGCAGCATCCGGCTGCGCACGGTGTGTTGCGGCTGGTGCTCGAACTCGACGGCGAGGTGGTCGAACGTGCCGATCCGCACATCGGCCTTTTGCATCGCGGCACGGAGAAGCTCGCCGAAACGCGCACCTGGGCGCAGTCGGTGCCGTACATGGATCGGCTCGATTATTGTTCGATGATGTGCAATGAGCATGCTTATTGCCTGGCGGTGGAAAAGCTGCTCGGAGTCGAAGTGCCGGAGCGCGCCCGCTACATCCGGACGATGTTCGACGAGATAACCCGCATCATCAATCACTTGATGAGTCTCGGTTCGCACGGTCTCGATATCGGCGCGATGACGATGATTCTCTACACTTTCCGTGAGCGCGAAGATTTGATGGACGCTTACGAGGCGGTGTGCGGCGCGCGCATGCACGCTGCGTATTATCGTCCGGGCGGCGTCTACCGCGATCTGCCTGACAGCATGCCCAAGTACAAGGCCAGCCGCTTCAAGAACGAGAAAACGCTGAAGCAGCTCAACGCGGCGCGCGAAGGTTCGCTGCTCGATTTTCTCGAAGATTTCACTAAACGTTTTCCCAAGTGCTGCGATGAGTACGAAACGCTGCTCACCGAAAACCGCATCTGGAAGCAACGCACTGTGGGTATCGGCGTGGTTTCGCCCGAGCGGGCGCTGGCGCTTGGTTTTACCGGGCCGATGCTGCGCGGCTCGGGTGTTGCCTGGGATTTGCGCAAGAAGCAGCCATACGCGGCTTACGACAAGGTCGATTTTGATATTCCCGTGGGCAAGAACGGCGACTGTTACGACCGCTATCTGTGCCGGATGGCGGAAATGCGCCAGTCGAACCGCATTATTGGCCAGTGCATTGCCTGGCTGCGCGAGAATCCCGGCCCGGTCATCGTCGATAACCACAAGGTGGCTCCGCCCAGGCGCGAGAAGATGAAGGGCAACATGGAAGAGTTGATCCATCACTTCAAGCTTTTTTCGGAGGGCATACATGTGCCCGAGGGCGAGGTGTATGCCGCCATCGAGCATCCGAAGGGCGAATTCGGGGTGTATGCCATCTCGGATGGGGCCAACAAGCCGTACCGGATCAAGTTGCGTTCGCCGGGCTTTCCTCATCTTGCGGCGATGGACGAACTCGCGCGCGGGCACATGATTGCCGACGTGGTGGCGCTCATCGGTACGATGGATCTGGTTTTCGGCGACATCGATAGATAGGGGAGGGGATACGCGGCATGTTGAAGAAATTCTGGACGAACATGATGGTGGATGACATCCACGCGACCTTCGATTTCTATCGGACGGCGCTTGGTTTCGAGCATGTCATGTCGATGCCTGCGTATTCGGCGCGCGCGGAAGATGTCCTGTTCGAGTACGACGCGAGCAAGCCGCTCATCTATGCCCTCGTCCGCCATGGCGATGTCGAGCTGATGTTTCAGGAACGCGCGAGCCTGCAAGAAGACGTCCCGGCTTTTGCAGATGCGCAGGCCACGGGTGGAACGCTGACCTTCTATTTTGGGGTCGACGATGTTGATGCTCTGGCGGCAAGGTTGAAATCCGTATGCGAAGTAGTGCGGGATTTGCACGATACTTTTTATGGCATGCGGGAAATCTACGTCCGCGACTTGAATGGCTATGTCCTCTGCTTCGGGCAGGATATGACGGAGTCCGTTTCCTGACATGGACGCCGCTTTCCTCGCACTCCAAAGCGAACATGGGTGAAAAGCATGTTTAACGCTGAAACGCTCCAACGATTCGACCGCGAAATCGCCAAGTACCCGACCGGGCAGCAGCGTTCCGCCGTCATGGCCTGTCTTGCGCTGGCGCAAAGGGAAGTCGGCTGGCTGTCGCCGGAAGCCATAGAATGCGTCGCTGGCTATCTCGGCATGCCGCCGATTGCCGCTCATGAGGTGGCGACCTTCTACAACATGTATGACCTTGAGCCGGTCGGGCGTCACAAGATTACCGTATGTACCAATCTGCCCTGTGCGCTTTCGGGCGGCGTGCATGTTGCCGAATACCTGAAGCGCAAGCTCGGCATTGGTTTCAACGAGACGACGCCCGACGGCAAGTTCACTCTGAAAGAAGGCGAATGCATGGGGGCTTGCGGCGATGCGCCGGTGTTGCTGCACAACAATCACCACATGTGCAGCTTCATGACCATGGACAAGATCGACAGCATGCTGGCCGAACTGGAAAACCGCGAACTGGAAAACCAATGAGCGCGCACGCAATGATTCTCGCCGGTGTCGACGCCGGCCGCAGTTGGCGGCTCCGGGATTACGTTGCGCGCGGCGGTTACGAAGCCCTGCGCAAGATCGTCGCCGAAAAGACGCCGCCCGAAGCAGTCATTGCCGAACTCAAGGCTTCGGGCCTGCGCGGGCGGGGCGGGGCGGGTTTTCCGACCGGCCTGAAGTGGTCGTTCATGCCACGCGCTTTTCCCGGCGATAAATACCTGGTCTGTAATTCCGACGAGGGCGAGCCGGGCACCTTCAAGGATAGAGACATCCTGCGCTACAACCCGCACGCGGTCATAGAAGGCATGATCATCGGCGCCTGGGTGATGGGCTGTACGCGCGGCTACAACTATATTCACGGCGAAATATTTGAAATCTATCAGCGTTTCGAGGAGGCGCTGGAAGAAGCCCGGGCCGAAGGACTGCTTGGGCAGAACATCCTCGGCAGCGATTTTTCTTTTGAGCTTTTTGCGCACCATGGCTACGGCGCTTATGTCTGCGGCGAGGAAACCGCATTGCTCGAATCGCTTGAAGGCAAAAAGGGGCAGCCGCGCTTCAAACCGCCGTTTCCGGCCTCTTATGGCCTTTACGGCAAGCCTACGACGATCAACAACACCGAGACTTTCGCTTCTGTGCCTTTCATCCTGAAGATGGGCGGCGAGGCTTTTCTCGGCCTGGGCAAGCCCAACAACGGCGGCGCCAAGATTTTTTCGATTTCCGGCCATGTCCAGCGGCCGGGCAATTACGAACTCAATCTCGGTACGCCGTTTTCCGAACTGCTGGAGATGGCAGGCGGCGTGCGTGACGGGCGCAAGCTCAAGGCGGTGATTCCCGGCGGCTCGTCCGCGCCGGTGTTGCCCGCCGACATCATCATGGACTGTACGCTGGACTTCGATGCCATCAGCAAGGCCGGGTCGATGCTCGGTTCTGGCGCGGTGATCGTCATGGACGAGACGACCTGCATGGTCAGGGCGCTGGAGCGGCTGTCATATTTTTATCATGAGGAGTCCTGCGGGCAGTGCACGCCTTGCCGCGAGGGCACGGGCTGGCTTTATCGCATCGTGCGCCGGATCGAAGAGGGCCTTGGGCGGCCCGACGATCTCGACCTGCTGCGTTCGGTGGCGGGCAATATTTCGGGCCGCACGATTTGCGCGCTCGGCGACGCGGCGGCGGGGCCGGTGCAGAGTTTCGTCAAGCATTTCTCCGACGAGTTCATGTATCACATCGAATACAAGCAATGCCTGGTTCCGTTGGCGGTACAGGATGCGGGCAGTCAGATCAACGTGAGTAGCCCATGCTAGAGATCGAAATCGACGGTAAGACGGTGCAGGTGCCCGACGGCAGCACCGTGATGGACGCCGCGACACTGGCGGGTATCTATATTCCTCATTTCTGCTACCACAAGAAGCTGTCGATTGCTGCCAGTTGCCGCATGTGCCTGGTGCAGGTCGAGAAAGCGCCCAAGCCGCTGCCTGCGTGCGCGACGCCCGTGACCAACGGCATGAAGGTGTGGACGCATTCTGAAGCGGCGGTGAAGGCGCAGAAAGGCGTCATGGAATTCCTGCTCATCAATCACCCGCTTGAATGTCCGATCTGCGATCAGGGCGGCGAATGCCAGTTGCAAGATCTGGCGGTCGGCTATGGCGGCGCGCATGCGCGCTACCGGGAAGAAAAGCGCATTTGGCCCAACAAGAACTTTGGCCCGCTGATTGCGTCCGACGCCGCCCGCTGCATCAATTGCACGCGCTGTGTGCGCTTTACAGCCGAAATTGGCGGCCTGATGGAGCTGGGGCAGGTGCATCGCGGCGACCGGGCGGAAATCATGAGCTTTCTCGGGCGCACGATAGATTCCGAACTCTCCGGCAACATCATCGACCTTTGCCCGGTCGGAGCGCTGACCTCCAAGCCGTTCCGCTTCAGCGCCCGCAACTGGGAGCTGGAGCGGCGGCGCTCCATCAGCCCGCATGATTCGTTCGGCGCCAATCTGATCGTTCAGACCAGGCACGACAAGGTCATGCGCGTGCTGCCTTTCAATAACGACCTGCTCAATGAATGCTGGCTTACGGACAAGGATCGGTTCTCGTATGAGGCGCTGGCGAGCGAGCAGCGCCTGACATCGCCGATGATCCGCAAGGACGGGGAATGGCAGGCGGTTTCCTGGCAAGCCGCGCTCGAATTCACCGTCGGCGCATTGCGGGAAATCGTGAAGGAACAGGGCGGGCAGGCGGTCGGGGCGCTGGCCTCGCCGCATTCGACCATCGAGGAACTGTATCTGCTGCAAAAGCTGGCTCGCGGACTGGAATCGGAAAATATCGACTTTCGCTTGCGCCAGTGCGATTTTCGCGGCGATGCCGCGCGCGGCGGCGCGCCCTGGCTTGGCATGAACGTGGTCGACATCCACGATCTTCACAGTTTGTTGGTGGTCGGCAGTTTCTTGCGCAAGGATGCGCCCCTGCTCGCGCAGAAAGTGCGCCATTCGGCGCTCCGCCACGGTTTGCAGGTCAGCGCCCTGGGGCCGAACGCCGAGGACTGGCTCATGCCTGTCGCCGCGCGCGCGCTGGTTGCGCCCGCCGACATGGTGGCGGCGCTGGCGGGCATCGTTGCCGTGCTGGCCGCGAAAACCGGCAAGCCGGTGGCGGGAACGCTGTTGGATCGCTTGCCTGCGGATGCGGATATTTCCAGCGAAGCCCGCGCCATTGCGCAAGATTTTGCCAGCGGCGAAAAATCCGCCGTGTGGCTGGGCAGCCTTGCCGTGCAGCATTCGCGCGCGGCCGAATTGCATTTGTGGGCGCAGGAAGTTGCGCGACTCTCTGGCGCGACCCTCGGTTTCATCGGCGAAGCGGCCAACAGTACGGGCGGCTATATCGTCGGCGCAGTGCCGGGCGAAGGCGGCCTCGACGCGCGGGCGATGATCGAATCTCCGCGCCATGCCTATCTGCTTTTTGGAGCGGAACCCGATCTCGATTTCGCCGATGGCGCAGCCGCCGTGGCGGCGCTCGATCGGGCGCGGCTGGTGGTTGCGGCAAGCGTTTTCGATTCGCCCGCCTTGCGCCAGTCTGCCGATGTGCTGTTGCCGATTGCGCCTTTTACCGAAACTTCGGGCACTTTCGTCAATTGCATCGGAGATGCGCAAAGTTTCCATGCCGTGGCCAAGCCGTTCGGCGAGGCGCGCCCCGGCTGGAAAGTGCTGCGGGTGCTCGGCAATCTCCTGGGCCTGCCCGGTTTCGACCAGAGCGATTCAACGAGCGTGCGCGACGAGGCGCTCTCCGGCGATACCCATGCCTGTCTCGACAATGCCACTGGCGACGTACCCGAGGCGGAGAAGGCGTCCGCCGCACAGGCGGGCTGCTTGCAGCGTGTGGCCGATGTGCCGATTCATTTCGCCGATCCGCTGGTGCGGCGCGCGCCGTCCTTGCAGAAGACCGCCGACGCCAAGCCGCCCACAGCCAGGATGTCCGCATCGACGCTGGCCGCGCTGGGCGTGAGCGCGGGCGGCAGGGTGCGCGTGACCGGAAGCGGGACGGTCGAATTGCAGGCCGTGGCCGATGAGGGCGTCGCCCCCGGCTGCGTGCGCATCGCCGCCGCGCACCAATCGACGGTGGCGCTTGGCCCGATGCAGGGCGACTTGAGCGTGGAGCAAATCTGATGAGCGCGATACTGCAACCGGTTATCGATTTCTTCGGCCCCTCCGGCCCGCTCGGCCCATTCGGTTCCGCGGTGTGGTCGCTGATAAAAATAGTGGTTCTCCTTGCGCCGCTCATGGTCTGCGTGGCCTATCTGACCTGGGTCGAACGCAAGGTCATCGGCTCCATGCAGTTGCGCGTCGGCCCCAACCGCGTCGGGCCGTTCGGGCTGCTCCAGCCCATAGCCGATGCGCTCAAGCTGCTGTTCAAGGAAGTCATCATCCCGCGCGGCTCCAGCAAGGGGCTGTTCATCCTCGGCCCCATCCTCGCCATAGCGCCCTCGCTTGCGGCATGGGCGGTGATCCCGTTCGACGAGGGCGTGGCCGTGGCCAACATCAATGCCGGCCTGCTCTACCTGCTGGCGATCACCTCGATGGAAGTTTATGGCGTCATCATCGCCGGGTGGGCGTCGAACTCCAAGTACGCTTTCCTGGGCGCGATGCGGGCTGCGGCGCAGATGGTGTCCTACGAAGTCGCGCTTGGCTTTGCCCTGATCTGCGTGCTGCTGACTTCAAGCTCGCTGAACCTCAGCGACATCGTCAGCAGCCAGGGGCAGGGACGTTTCGCCGACATGGGACTGGGCTTCCTGTCCTGGAACTGGCTGCCGCTCCTGCCGATGTTCGTGGTCTACCTGATCTCGGGCATTGCCGAAACCAATCGCGCGCCCTTCGATGTGGTCGAGGGCGAAGCCGAAATTGTTGCCGGGCACATGGTGGAATTCTCGGGCATGGCCTTCGCGCTCTTCTTCCTTGCCGAATACGCCAACATGATCCTTGTTTCGGTCATGACCGCGCTGCTTTTCCTCGGCGGCTGGCTCTCGCCCGTGGGCTTCCTGCCTGACGGTTTCCACTGGCTGGCCTTGAAGACGGCCTTCTTCCTGTTCGTCTTCCTGTGGGCGCGCGCGACTTTTCCCAGGTTCCGCTACGACCAGATCATGCGGCTGGGCTGGAAGGTGTTCGTTCCGATCACGATTGTGTGGGTCGTGGTGGTGGCGGTGTGGATGATGTCCCCGCTGTCGATCTGGAAACTTGACGACGATAGCGCGAAGGCGGCGGAAGTCTCTGCCGCCAGCCTGGAAATAAGGGGATAGGCCGTGGGCGCCAGGGATTATTTCGGAAGCCTGTTCCTCAAGGAACTGCTCAAGGGCATGATGGTGACTGGGCGGCATTTTTTCAGCCGCAAGCTCACGCAGATGTTTCCCGAGGAAAGGACGCCGCAAAGTCCGCGTTTTCGCGGCCTGCATGCGCTGCGCCGCTATCCGAACGGGGAAGAGCGTTGCATCGCCTGCAAGCTGTGCGAAGCGATCTGCCCGGCGATGGCGATCACCATAGAATCCGGTGAGCGCGAAGACGGCTCGCGGCGCACTACCCGCTACGACATCGACTTTACAAAGTGCATCTACTGTGGTTTCTGCGAGGAAGCCTGTCCGGTAGATGCCATCGTCGAAACGCGGATTTTCGAGTATCACGGCGAACAGCGCGGCGATCTCTATTACACCAAGCAGATGCTGCTGGCCATAGGGGATCGCTATCGGGAACAGATCGATGCGGACAAGGCGGCGGATGCGAAATACCGCTAGGGGGAGGGCGCTCTCGGGCGCCATGGACGGAACATGGAATTCAAGACATTAGTTTTTTACTTTCTCTCGACGATCATGGTGTTGGCGGCCCTGCGCGTCGTCACCGCCCGCAATCCTGTGCATGCGGTGCTCTATCTCGTGCTGACGTTCTTCAATGCCGGGGGAATCTGGCTGCTGCTGTCGGCGGAGTTTCTCGCCATCGTGCTGGTGATGATCTATGTCGGCGCGGTGATGGTGCTGTTCCTGTTCGTGGTGATGATGCTCGACATCGATTTCAAGAAGCTGCGAGAGGGCTTCTGGAGCTATCTGCCAGTGGGGGCGCTGGTCGGCGGGCTGCTGGCGGTCGAAATGGCGCTGGTGCTCGGCGGGTCTTATTTCGGGGTCGACGTCATGCCCGAACCGGCGGCGAAGGCGGTTGAATATAGCAATACGCGAGCCTTGGGCCTCGTGCTCTACACCGACTACGTCTATCCGTTCGAGCTGGCCGCGTTCGTGCTGCTGATTGCCATGGTCGCAGCGGTATCGCTGACGCTGCGCCGCCGCCGGGCGAGCAAATACATTGCGCCGGAAGTGCAGGTCGCTGCCCGCCACGAGGAACGTATGACACTGGTGAAGATGGCCGTCGAGAAAAAGCTGCTCGTCGTGGACGAGGCCGCCGTGGAAAAGGATGCTGATGCGGAAAAGGGCAGCGGACAATGAACGCGCTATCGGGGAGTCTCTGAAAAAATGCTTTCGCTTTCCCACTATCTCATCCTGGGCGCGATCCTGTTCGCCACCGGCGTGATGGGGATCTTCCTCAACCGGAAGAATCTCATCGTCCTCCTGATGGCGATCGAGTTGATGCTGCTCGCGGTGAACATCAATTTCATCGCCTTCTCGCACTACATGGGGGGCGACATCCACGGGCAGGTTTTCGTTTTCTTCATCCTTGCCGTAGCGGCAGCGGAATCGGCCATAGGGCTGGCGATCATGGTTGCCATGTTTCGCAACCTTCGCACGATTCACGTGGATGATCTGGACAACCTCAAGGGTTGAGGGGAAGCGCCGCAACAATG